>CAZACO010000212.1:0-6956 GCA_964483185.1 uncultured Desulfobacteraceae bacterium | reverse complement strand
GCAGG
This sequence comes from uncultured Desulfobacteraceae bacterium, assembly GCA_964483185.1. GTDB lineage: Bacteria > Desulfobacterota > DSM-4660 > Desulfatiglandales > Desulfatiglandaceae > CAZACO01. The sequence continues at coordinate 6,951 of CAZACO010000212.1, read as the reverse complement.
CCATACAAAAGATCCCGATCAGAAAAGGGCGGTCATCGGCCGCCTGGATCGGGGACTGGACGAATTGGTCAGAGAAGTGGAACATAGGGACGACCTGTTAGTCGTGGTCACGGCAGACCACTCCACCCCGAGTTCATCTGCCCTGATTCACTCGGGGGAACCCGTGCCTGTCACCTTAGTGGGGCCAAACGTGCGGCAAGATGGCGTGGCTGCCTTTGACGAGGTGAGCACTGCCACGGGTTGTTTGGGCCTTCTCCGGGGACAGGAGTTAATGCTCATGATTCTAAATTATTCTGATCGCTCCACGCTGACCGGTCATCGTTTGGGTCCCATTGAAAGATATTATGTTCCACGGTCCTATACACCGTTTCATATGAAGTGTCTGAAGTGAACTGAAGTGACTAAAGTGCCTAAAGTAGAGAGCGGTATCTGACGTTTTAATGTAGTATGTAATGCAGCAATGCGATCTTATCGTGTTGAAAGCAGCATTATTTTGAATCGCACAGGAGTGTTGAATATGATGAAAGGAAAAAACCATGGCTGAGCCGAAAGCGCTTCGACTGACGGAAACCGTTGCCGGGTCCGGATGAGCTTTGAAATTGCCTCCAGGGAACCTGGATCGGGCATTGTGATGCATTATAAGCATTAAGACAAGCTATGTTGTCGACGACCCTCCCTCTCTTAAATAGGGTGTCGTATTAAAGGAGAATCAAATGATGAAAGAAATCGATTGCCGGGGGCTTGCCTGTCCTGCCCCGGTATTGCAGACAAAGGAAATCCTCGAAAGAGAGCATCCCAACGTCATCAAGGTGGTGGTGGACAATGAGGCCTCAAAGGAGAATGTGTCTCGCTTTATGAAATCACAGAACCTTGAGGTCACCATACAGCCGGAGGGGAGCGATTTCCATGTCATCGGCACCATGGAGGACAGCCCCCCAGCCGAAGGTGCTGTAGATAAGAAATCGGAAGACGCACACAAAAAGATCATGGTCATGGTGGCCAATGACTGCGTGGGTCATGGAGATGATGAATTGGGTGAAAAGCTCATGGTCAGCTTCCTGAAGACACTAAAGGAGATGGGAGAGGACCTGTGGCGTCTGGTGTTTGTGAATAACGGCGTCAAGCTGACCATCCAGGGATCAGAAGTTCTCCCTGTTCTTCAGGAGCATGAGAAGGCCGGGATTCATATCATGGTCTGCGGCACCTGTCTGACCCACTTTAACCTGTTGGATAAGAAACAGGTTGGAGAAACCACCAACATGCTGGATATTGTAACCGCCATGCAATTGGCGGACAAGGTGATCAATATATAGTCCGACGGATCAGGCCTTGCGGCTTTCCGTTTTGATTTCTGGATTGATAAACTTGTGGGGAACGAGGGTGACTCTCTGGAAATCCCCCAATGGGCTCTTGTCCACCAACAGAGGGCATCTATAGGCCTCTTCGAGGGTCTGGAAGGTGAGCACCCTGGCCGGGGGACCGATGCTCACGATGTGTCCCTCCTTGAGAAGCATTAAACGGTTTCCGTACATGGCCGCCAGGTTGATGTCGTGAGACACCATTAAGATGCTCACCTTCCTTTCCTCTCTCAGCCTCTCCATCAAATCCATGACCCTTACCTGATGTGCGAGATCGAGGGACGCGGTGGGTTCATCGAGGAGAATGATTTTTGGTTCCTGGCAGATAGCCCTGGCAATCATGACCCTCTGGCGTTCGCCCCCGCTCAACTGATCCACTTTCCGATGGGCCAAGGACCCGACTCCGGTAAAATCCATGGCCTGGTTGGCGATTTCCAGGTCCTTTTCGTGTTCGACCCCCAATATGCCCAAATGGGGGGAGCGGCCCATAAGGACCAGTTCGGTCACCGTAAAGGGAAAATCGACCGGCGCCATTTGCGGCACCAGGGCAATGGACCGTGCCAAGGATTTCCGGGAATAGTCCTGGAGCGGGGTGCCCAAGATCTCCAATATGCCTGCCTGGTGCTTTAGAATTCCCGAAATGCATTTCAGAAGGGTGGTTTTTCCAGAACCGTTGGGTCCGATGATAATAAAAAAATCGCCCTGTTGAACAGAAAAGGAGACACCCTTCAACACACGAAGGTCGCCGTAGGCATATCCTATGTCTTTAGCATGGATCGCGCGATTCATGGTCCGGTTCTCTTCAGCAGGAAGATAAACAGGGGCACGCCGATCATGGCGGTAATCACGCCTGCGGGCATTTCCCCCTGGTCCGGCAGGGTTCTTGCGAGGACGTCACATAGAACCATATAAATGCCCCCCCCGAATATGCACGCCGGCACGAGCACCCTGTGGTCCGGCCCAAAAGCGAGCCTCAGCACATGCGGCATCACCAGCCCTACGAAACCCACCGGGCCGCAATACGAAACCGTGAGACTGACCATGAAGGACGTGACCACGAGAAGGGTGACGGTTGCAGCCTTCACGTTTAACCCCATGGTCTGGGCCAATTCTTTCCCGATGAGAAAGAGGTTCATGGCGTTTGACAAACAGAAAAGGAGGACAAAACAGGGGATCAGCGCGCAGGCGAGGATGCCGACCTGGGGAAGATCTGCCGTGGACAGGTCACCCATGAGCCAGAAGATGATATTGTGGAGCCGCGAATCCTGGGTGATGGAGATAAGAAACATGATCAGTGCGGCACAGAAGGCATTGACCATCACTCCGGAAAGGAGGAGCGTATCCTTTTTCAACATGCTCTGCCCGGAAGACATGATGAACAGGAGGAGGAGGGTCGCCATGCTCCCTGCGAAGGCCGTCAGGCTTACCCCGGGGAAACGGGAAAGACCTGCGAGAATGCCGATGATGGCGCCGATCCCCGATCCACTTGAAATTCCTAAGATATAGGGCTCGGCCAGGGGGTTCCGGAGGAGGGCCTGGAAGACCAGTCCCCCTAAGGAAAGGGTGGCTCCCACCAGAATTGCTAAAAGGACACGGGGGAACCGTACTTGCCAGATGATGGTATAGCGCATGGCGTCCGTATCCTTCCCGTCAAACAGTGTCTGCAAGGTTTCGGTTACACCGCTTCCGGTCGATCCGATGGAGATCCCAAGGAATATGGCCACGATCAGAAAAAAAAACAACACCAATGAAACCATCGAAAGGCGTCTCAGCAGAACAGGCCTCGCTGGATTCACTTGCGCAACATTATATCCTCTGGGTGCAGGTTCTTTACTCACTGTTGTCCTTCGAAAAGTTCAGGGTTGATCAGCCGCGCAAGGATTTCAAGCGCGTCAACCAGCCGGGGACAGGGCCGGTCAGAGAGATTGGAGTCTACCATCAGGATGCGATGGTCTCGAACAGCAGGGATAGAGGGCCACCTGTTCCATTCCTTTTTGACCTGCTCAAATCTGGCGCCTCTTGCCATGGAGGTGATAATAAGCACGTCCGGGGAAAGAGCCAGGACCTGTTCCCGGCTGAAACGCGGGTATGGCGTGGGGCCTTGCGTGAGGTTTATCCCGCCCGCAATCCCTATCAGTTCGTTGATGAGCGTCGGGGTGCCCACCGAAACGATGGGAGAGATTCCGATCTGAAAAAAGACCCGTGGCCGCTTGGAGGCCTTTGCGACCAGGGCCTTGACGCGGCTGATCCGGGAACGCATCTGATGGATAATGGCGTTCGCCCTCGGGGTGGCGTTGAGGACGATCCCTATGCGGTGAATGGTTTCCATGACCGATTCCAGATTCTTCGGATTTACCACATAAACGGGGATATTGAAAGCGGCCAGTCGCCTGACGATATCCTTCGGGTTTCCGTCTCTGGTGGCAAAACAGAGATCGGGCTTCAAGGCCACGATTTTTTCCAGGTCCAGGCGGACATAGGATCCGACAGAGGGCAATTGTGTTGCCTCGAGGGGAAAGTCGCTGAACCGGGTCACCCCTTTCAGGCGATCCTCCCTGCCCAATGCAAAGATGATTTCGGTGATACTCGGGGCAAAAGAAACAACACGCTTTGGATCATCCGGTACTGTCAGGCGCCGGTCCATTTCATCTGTCACCATCCTGGCCGCCGCCGGTGGTCCCAAGGGAAAAAAGAGGCTGGCAATGGCGAGAAAGATCAGGATCGAGCGTATCTGTTTCATTTCAATTCTCAGTCACGCAAAGGCAGACACAAAGAAAATAGGGACAAAGGGGCTGTGCAAAAAAAGTGTCGCCGTTGCGCTGTTTCGACATACCTTCAAGGCCGATTGAAGAAGCCTAATATGTTGCATGAAGTTTTTCAAATAGTCTGCGTCCTAAGGTCCCTTTTTCCGGGTTCTGGGGTGTCGAAGATGGCCGGTGAAGAGGCTGAAGGTGGCCCCTGCGATGGGTCGAACCTGGCTCACTCTGAATATGAGTTCGCCGTGGCTGATCGGTTCTACAGGTCGAACCTCCCGAAATTTCTTGAGAAAAAAGCCTGCTGAAACGAACCGGACAAGACCTGAGATCAGGAAGATCACCGGCAGGGCCGAGACCGGAGACCATGTCCAGTGCCCGACAGAGAAAGATTCCGGCAGACGATTTGCCACGAGACCGCCGCACAGGGACCCGATGAAAACACAGACGCCGTTGATCAGTCCCTGGTAAGCGACACACCGTGCGCGTTTGGCAGGGGTGACCGCGTCAAAGAGAAAATTGGCGGCAGAAAGGCTGAATCCTGCCCATACGAACCCGCCGTAGGCCTGAATGGCGATAAGATATCCGAGATGGGCGGATACCAGCCAGAGTACGGGAACCACACCAACCCCCCACCCGCAGATGTTAAGGATCTTCTTGGTGCCGAAACGATCGGTTAAGCCCCCCCAGTATCGGAAGGTGAGGAACTGGGAGATAATGGCGACCGCTACTACCAGGGTGAATTGAAGATAGGAGAACCTCAGGTCCCTGAGCATGTACAGGGCGAAGTAGGGGCCTGAAAAGGCAACGCCGAAATTGATGGTCCCCACAAAGAACACGAACTTGGCGAAATTGGAATGGGATGAACGTTGCAGAAATTGCCTGAAGGTGAATACCTGTTCCGGGGAGAGCCTGAATCCCGGGTCTGCATATCTGGCAAGCCAGCGTACGGAATTCAACCTGGCGGCCAATGCAATCAGGAAGATGATCAGAAAGCCCCAGGCCACCTGATCCCGCTGTGCAAAGATCTGCAGAAGGCCGCCTCCCACGAGCAGGGCAATGAATGTGCTCATTCCGCAGAACCGGTTGCGGTTTCCGAAAAACCGTCCCCTGATGTCTGAAGGAACAAGATCGCCGATCAGGCTGTTCCACACCGGCACAATGGCCCCGTTGGTCCCATGATAGAGGAGCACCAGACCGATCAGGAGCCACACGGCCAGCTCTCCGCGGCCGAAGAGAAAGGGCACAAGGGAGATCGGGAGCCACAGAAGTCCCTGGGACAGGGCCCCTGCCACGATGACGCGGCGACGGCTGGTGAACCGGTCCATGGTAATGGCGCTTGCCCACTGCATAACGGCACCGAAAAGCTGAGGGAGGGTGGCCAGAAGGCCCACCTGAAGGGTGGTCGCCTGCAGAAATATACCAAAGGGCCCCAGATAGGTTTCTCCTGCCCCCAGCATGACAGCATGGGACACCCCATCGTGCATGGAGGCCCTGAGGGAGGGGTCGGTGGTGGTTTGAGGAGTCCTGTTTTCTGTTGTTGTGGAAACGGAGGTCATGGGCGTGTTTTGTGAAATGTGATGCGTGACAGTTGAACCCGGATGCTGGATACTGGATACTGGATGCTGGTTACTGGATACTTGATGTTGGACGTTGGATGCCTCTTCAAAATTTCAGGCATTTTAGACATTTGTAATTTCAGGCATTTTAGTCATCCCGCCTTGCGGGACGCACTTTAGTCACTTTAGTCACTTTAGTCACTTTAGCTCACTTTAGTCACTTTAGATCACTTTAGTCACTTTAGATCACTTTAGTCACTTTAGCTCACTTCTATTGCCATAGTATCCGTCAAACACCTTTTCGTATTGGAGCGTTTCTCGGGTATGAGGCGCCTTTTTTTCAGCGGGATGACCGATGGCGATCATGGCCTCCACCTTCAGGTGCTTCGGGATGTCAAGGATCTCGGAAATGTAGTCTTCCGCCGGCGTGTCTTCATTGTGCATCCTATCCCTGATCTGTATCCAGCAGCTCCCAAGGCCGATCGACTCGGCTGCCAGGTGGATGAAGATGGAGGCGATGGATGCGTCTTCAATCCATACACTGCTCTTGCCGGGGTCCGCACAGACGACCATGGCCAGTGGCGCGTCCTTCAGGAAGGTGGCCCCATGGGGTTTGGCCTTTGAAAGTCTTTCGAGCACCAATGGATCGGTCACAATGATAAACTCCCACGGATTGCTTCCCATGGATGAGGGGGAGCGGAGGGCTGCCTCAACCAGCAGTTCCAATTTCTCGGCTTCCACCGGTTGTCGTTCATATTTTCGAATGCTTCGGCGTTTACGGATAAGAGATAAAAACATAGAGATACTCCTTTTTTTGAGGGTTCAGGGGTTCAAGGTTCAAAGGTTGAGAGCCGCTTCTGGCCGCTGGTTACCAGTCCGGCAAGCTTGATCGACCCGTAAACTCCACCATGTCTTAGCTGACAGGACGACAGTCTATAGGGTGAACACCCGGAGGTCAACAGGAAAACCAGCTTGTTGACCCCTTTGAGAGATTACGGTATTTAACCTGCAAGATCATAGGAGACCCCTGTAGCTGATCGGAGATTGTAATAAAGCGATGAGAAATTTGCAGCCAATAACCTCAGGGTTCTCTCAGTCCAATAGTTTCTTGTTTGATTTTCATGTGGGAATTTTAGTTCTGTGTTGCAATTTGCTGGGCCAAATTTTCAGTCTAGGCTTTTGGCCCTTGACACGCAATCCTCATCCGCCTATAGTGTCAAAATTCTGAAAGACAGACCCGTTCAAAATTGTTCGTTACGATCGTAGCAACCAGTCAATTTC
>CAZACO010000211.1:0-6956 GCA_964483185.1 uncultured Desulfobacteraceae bacterium | reverse complement strand
TCCAGCACCTTATTCATGCCGACAGGATCATCAGAAGGCCGGTTAATCAATTTCGTGGAAGCAACTCTTTCCTGCGCCTTCATGAGCTGTTCCGAGCTGGTAACGACACTTCGACTTATGACATTAAGCAATTGTTTGTTGGTAACTCTCACACTTCACCTCCTGCAGATATGTCCATTTATATAATGCTCATCAGTGCATCCAGCATCTCATCAACCTTATTGATCAGCTTGGCGGCGGCCTCATAAGCGGTCTCAAACTGGAGCATGTTGATCATTTCCTCATCAAGGGACACTCCTGAGATCGATTCACGATAATTATCTAAATAGCTGACCATGGAGTCCTGGTGATTATATCTGGAAGTGGCCTCTTGCACGTCAAGACCCACACTGCTGACTACGGAATTGTAATAGTCGTCAAAGGTTGCGGTATTGCTGCTCATGGTTAAGGAATTCTGGAGCTCGGCAATGGAAATGGCATTGCTGTTATCGCCCGGCACACCGGCCGCTGTAACGGATGCGGCGATCTTGTTGATATCACCTGAAATGGTCGAGGCCAACCCAAAGTCATTCCCTCCCAGGGTGCCTGTAAAAAAATCATTACCTGTCGACCCATCCAGTCCGTAACCGTTTCTGTGAACCGTATTGACGCCATTTCCCCCGTCGGTGAGCGTGGAAAGGGTAAACCCCGTGTCGTTATCAGCCGAGTCGGTTGCCGCACCCGCAACCACATTGGTGATGGTAAGGGTGGTTCCCGTGGGTGCGGGCGCATCGAAAACATCCCCCCCGCCAACAGCGGCGATAGCCGCCGCCGTCTTGGTGGCAACTTCAGCTGCGCTATCCGTGCCCAATATGGCTACCTCTATTCCTGTACCCCCCGGGGTCGGATCTGCACCTGCCCCATCTTTCTTATACCAGACATAATAATCCGTTGAAGGCGAGCTGAGGGTAAAGTATTCTCCGCCGCTTAAGGTTGAGGCGGCAGCGGCCGTCACCTTCGTGGCTTCAACACCTTTTATGCTGTTGACGAGATTCTCCATCTCTTCCTGGTAGCCAGGAATCGTAACCTCCCTTACCTCCAACCATCCCTTTAGCTTCCCACCGGAGATGCTGCTGTTAATGCTGGTTGTGGGGGCGGAATCCCATACCACATCACTGAACCCGGAGGCATTCGTCATGGTGGAGAGGTCCGAAGAGGTGGACCCCTCAACCAATGTGTTCCCGTCGCCCAATGTGATGGTGACACTGCCACTATTTTGTTCGGAAGCGGTGATATCAATCATCTGGGAAAGCTCTTTCACCGCGAAATCTCGCTCATCCCTGTAATCGTTTGCGTTATTACCTCCGCTTGCTTCAATCTGAACGATCTTTTCATTGAGGTCGGCAATTTGTCCCGCCTTGACGTTTATGTCGTTTACGGTCTGGGATACATAGGTGTTCAGTTCGTCCTGGATCTCTGCGAGGTCATTGTAAACCCGTTGGAAATTATCGGCCAGGGTTTCACCTGCCCCCAGGAGCATTTGCCGCTCCGTCTGGCCGGAAGGATTGTTGGCGAGATCCTGCCACGCATTCCAGAATTCCCCCATCGACTGGTTGAGGCCATATCCCGATGCCTCATTGAAGACAGCCTCCACCCTTTCAAGACCGCCTTTCTCGGCCTCCCATCTTCCTAATGTCTCATTTTCATCGCTGATCTGATTATTCAGATACCGCTCATAGACCCTTTCGACCTCAGCGACCGTCACGCCGGTCCCTGTTTGTCCCGCTCCAGTTGTTATGGACGCCCCCGTTTCCATTACAACCCGCTGGCGAGAGTAGCCGGGAGTGTTTGCATTGGCAATATTGTGCGCAGTGACATTGAGTGCCTCCTGCTGGGTTAACAGCGCCTGTTTCCCTATATTAAGGATCCCGAAAATATTTGACATGTCTTCCCCCTATTCGTCTGACCTGCTTTATGTGGCCTCCGGTTCGATCAGCCAGAATCCCCGTAACCAGGGCCGTGCCGAAGGCTTCTCCTCTTTGCCCCCTCTCCAGACCTGCCAGACCTAATACTCTGAAATAACTATCGGCAGAAAGTCAGGTAAACTTTAGGCCTGGACCACCTATTATTCTCAAGGGACGACTTTTTCTTGAGCGTTTCTATGATCGTACCTGAAATTTAGAGCATAAGACCCCTTCCGGGATCTCTCCGTCCACATGGATGGAAATCTCGCATTGTCCTTCGTCAAATTCCAATCGAACCTTAAACAGAGCATCCGTTTCAGAAATTTCACCTTGCGACAGAATCCTGGGCATTTCCATATTGAATATCGGCTCTTGACCTGCAATGGCCGGCAACAGGTTTCCGCAGATAACATTGAGAGTTTCCTTCAGGGCGTCATGTTGCTGGTCCAGCGTGACATCCGCTTCATCATCCATACCCAGCATGTTTGCCGCCAGTTCGGGAAGAACAGCACCCGAGATGCGGATTGTCACCAGGCCTGAAAACGGTCCGGAGAAAACAACGCTCGCCGAAACCATGTCTTTCATCTGTTCCGTCTGCCCCCCATCCTCAGGAAAAGCAAACATAAATGCCAGCTTTTCAAACGTGTCGACTGCAACCTGAGAAAGGGCTTCACGAATCTGTTCTGGCATCACTCTCCTCCATTCTTAAAAGATGCTTGACAGTATCCCGGATAGCTTCGGCTGAGAATGGTTTATAAATGAAAGTAACGCCTTTGTGCTGTAACCTTTCTATCCGTGCCTTGCTTCCTTCAGTGGATATGACAACGACAGGGATATCTTTCATTTTGGGATTATCTTTCATCCGGTCTATCATCTCCTCGCCGTTCATCACCGGCATGTTGATATCAACGATAGCCAAATCTATCCAATGACTCTCAAGGAGATGAAACCCTTCCTGTCCGTTTGCTGCCTCGTGGACCTCCGCAAGTTGAAGTCCCGCCATTCGTATGGTCTTCAAGACCATGGCCCGCATGACCCCACTGTCATCTACTACCAGGAGATTGATTGCCATATTTCTCATCCTCTCCAGAAAATTGGTGTTTCCCGTCTTGTGGCGAAGAATCTAACCGGATTGCAGAATGATTAAAGCCCCGTATGCGGTTCCTTTTAAGCATCCACTCCCCATCTCAAGAGAGTGATTCGGTTGCTCCACCTCATTTCATTTTCGGTTAAGGTCAGACAATTCATTGGCCCACTGCAATGTCTGACTTGCTACCAGTTCAAGCTGTTTTGTCCTTATTCCCAGACGCTTTGTTGCGGTCGGAGAGGGCTCGTATCGAAGCCCTTCTCTTCCAACCCCGATTCCTATCATTAAACAGAGCACATTGGCCACATGAACCAGATCTATAATGGTGCTTGTCTCTTCAGAGGCATCTGGTTCATGGTGCCACCTGACCGATTTCACAAGGGGATCCGGAAACGACCAGTTCTCCAACAGTCGGCCGCCAACCTCAGCATGATCCGTACCCAAGACCTGCCGCTCTGCTGCCTGAAACGGGATTCCTTCTCCTGCTGCCGTCTCAATGGCCTGAAAGTCCTCCTTTACATAGTTGCACAGCACCAGTTTTCCCAAATCGTGCAGAAGTGCCGCCGTAAAAATCTCGTCATCGGCAGGAATTCCGAGTTCCTTGGCAAGCAACTCTGCTGCAACAGAAACAGCGATGGAATGTCGCCAGAGTTCTCCCGCAGGCAAATCGTATCCCGGAACGCGTTTGTCCAGTATGGCGTTTACACATGACGTCATCACCAGCTTCCCCAACCGTTTCCAACCCAATAAGACAACCGCCTGCCTGACAGAGCCAATCTTGGCGGGAAGGCCAAAATAAGCGGAGTTTGTCAGTTTAAGAATATTTGCCGTAATACCGGAATCATATCTGAGCAGATCCTCGATCTTGGATGCTGTAGACTCAGGATCATCGATAAGCTTGAGGATCTTCACCGCCACGCCCGACATGCTGGGGAACGACCTGACATCCGAAATAATATCATTCATATGCCCCTGATTCACAGCTCACACTCCCGTTGCCCGCTCTTGATCAATGTTTTACCTGTAGATATATAAAAATGGACCGTTCGGCTGACTGTCCCACCAATATCCTCTGCATCCAACAGAACGTTATTCTTCCAGAGAAGTTTTTTCAGAACCGTATGATTCCTTTCCCCTATCTTGAACACCTCGTTCTTACCGATTGGGCTTCCGCAACCGGCCGCCTTTACCACCAGTCTCGATTTCTTCCCTCCAAGGCTGTATACTTCTTTGAACAGCCTGACCACCCCTGTATCTACAAACATATACGGATTCGCCTCAGCCTTTTGAGGATTGATTTTGGACAGGGGCAGCATGGCATGCAAAAGCCCTCCAACTTTGGCCACCGGATCATACACCATCAACCCGAGACAGCTACCGAGCGCATGGGTTACGACCACATCCCCATCTACCCCGACTTTCATATCACCCACTTGAACAATGTGTCTCATTTTATTTAATCAGAAAAGTACTAAAGGGTTATTTTCTGTAAATTGCCGGTTGGACATAACGAAACCTGTGTTTGATTGCGGACAGACCTTCCGAATGGCCCACAAACAGGTAGCCTTCCGGTTCCAGGATGTCCCAGAACCGTCTGACCAGCTCTTGCTGCGTAGGTCGATCAAAGTAGATCATGACATTGCGACAGAATATCACGTTAAAGGGCCCTTTCATGGGCCACGGATCCATCAAATTGAGCCGTGCCAGGCGGACATTCGTCTTCACCTTGTCTGCCACGCGATATGTGCGGGGCCGCTCTTTTCGAACCTGAACAAAGTATTTTTGCAGGAATGTGGGGGGGAGATCACGTGCAGTCTCCTCTTCGTAAACGGCCATGCGCGCCCTTTTTAGCATACTGATAGATATGTCTGTGGCTAGAATGAGGATGTCCTTCGATCTTATGTTGGGGATCGTCTCATGCAGAAGCATGGACAGCGAAAACGGTTCTTCACCGGAAGAACAGGCAGCGGTCCAGAATCTCATTTTTTGAATGTTCGTCTTTGGAATAATGTTGTCGCGCAGATAGGTGAAGTGGTCTACCTCCCTGAAAAAGCTGGTCTTGTTGGTTGTGATGACATCGATCAGGCGGCAGATCTCCTCTCTTCCTTCATCGGCATTGATAAATTCAATGTACTCCTTGAAGCTCCCCATCTCGAGAACTCTCAGCCGCTTCATGAGTCTTGCCCTTACCAGGGCCTCTTTTCCATTCTTCAAGTTGATGCCACATACACCATACACTATCTGGCTTACCTGCCTGAACTCTCTTTCACTCAACTCGGCTGACATCAAGTTCACAGATTGACTTCTCATCCTATTTCATTCCATCTCAGTTTGAGGAATTGGCAAGCTTTACAACGCCTCCAACATCAAGAATCAGGCCCACCTGGCCATTGGGCATTATGGCACCTCCTGAAATTCCCGGAATGTTCTTCATTCCTTCACCTAACGTCTTGATGACAATCTGCTGCCTGCCGACCAGATCATCTATGACCAGGCCTGTCTGTTTTCTATTGTCGTCCTCCACTACCACCACCAGTTTATTGTCCTTTTTCTCATCGAACCCATCCGTATGAAAGAGGCTTCCCAGTTGAAACAGCGGAAGGAGATGGCCCTGAAGGGATAACATCTGCCCCCGTTTCAGTACCGTTGAAAGCTCGTTTTCTTCAGGTTTGATAGATCTAACAATAGAAACCGTTGGGATAATATAGGTTTCATTCCCTACCCGAACCACCATTCCATCAACGATGGCAAGGGTTAGGGGAAGGCTCATTCTGAAAACGCTTCCCTTGCCCCGTTCAGATTCGATCTCCACCTGTCCCCGGAGAGATTCAATATTCTTTTTTACCACATCCATCCCAACGCCCCGGCCGGAGACATCCGTCACTTTCTTGGCAGTAGAAAACCCCGGCTCGAAGACCAAGTTGAAGATCTCCCTCTCTGTGAGAGAAGCATCTTCGCTCACAAGTCCCTTTTCCCGGGCCTTGGCAAGGATCGAATCACCATCGAGGCCCCTGCCGTCATCTGCTATCTCCACGACCACGCTGCCTGCTGAATGATAGGCGGATAACCGGACAACGCCCTGGCTCGGTTTCCCGACCTGTTTTCTCTCCTCAGGCGATTCGATGCCATGATCCACAGAATTGCGCACCATGTGCATGAGAGGATCACTGATGACGTCTACCATATTCCTGTCTACATCGGTTTCTTCTCCCTCGGTGATGAGATTCACATTCTTTCCAACCTTCCGGGACACATCCCGTACCAGCCGGGTCATCTTCTTAAAGGTCCCTTTCAAGGGAATCATCCGCATGGACATGCCCAGGGTCTGCAATTCCCTGACGATTTTGCTCGTCTGTGAAACCTTTTTCGAGAATTCATAGTTGTCTCCGTCGACCACTGCCTTATCCTGTGCAACCATGGAATGGGCGATAACCAACTCTCCCACCAAATCGATCAGTCTGTCCAACCTGCTGGTACTCACCCGAACCGAGGATTCGGCGACGTGTTTACCCTGTATGCTCCGTTGTGTTCTCAAGGCCTGGGCCACATCCTCGACCTTGGCGGCTTTCGATTTTACCATTTTCACGCCGATAGGCTTTTCACCCTCGCTTGCTGCCGCCGCCTCCACCTTTTCCCTATCGGCCTTGCCCTCGGCAACCAGCAGGTCCCCGACCCTCGGAGACATGGCAGGTTCTTCGCCACCATATTCATCGGATATGCCGGCCTCCTCCGGATTGGCAAGGAGTTCCATTAATTGATCGTACCCCTCGGGCTTATAAAGAGGCTCCCCCTCCAGGGCCCCCTGAACCAACTGGACCATATGTTTGATCATATCAAGTGCGCGAAGGGCCAGATCAGCGTACCCCCCGCTATATCGGATCTCCCGGTCGCGCACACGGCTGAGCAGTGATTCGGCATAATGGGCC
>CAZACO010000210.1:950-6964 GCA_964483185.1 uncultured Desulfobacteraceae bacterium | reverse complement strand
CCCTTGACTAACTGGACATAATGATGTAGTTTTACCTTCACCATATGGCGTGAAGCGTGTGAAGCGGGACGCTCTTTAATTATTAAATAACTCAACTCAGCCGTCATTAACCCTACTCTGTGATGGAATAATTTTTCAATAGTTTCGAGCGATTCAAACAGCAGGCCGAACTCCAGACCTTTGATGAAAACTGCGCCACTATGCTGACCAGCGGATCATCCTTGATCTGGATGACGGGGTTAAGGTAAACTACGCCAAGTTCGGGGATCTATTGGCAGAGGTAAAGGCGGTAACGGGAAAAGAGAAAGAGTGAACCACGGATTACACAGATATCGCCTGCCTGCGCCGCAAAATGAAGTGGCGCGGCAGGCAGGCGAACATAAAAACCATTATAAGAGGAATATGGGGTGCTGACATGAATAAAATGCCGCTTTCTTCTACACAAACTAAAGCCTTGCGTAAAATCAAGACAAAGGTGATGGCTGATTTTCCTGTGGTGGATTTCGTGTTGTATGGTTCCGCCGCGAGGGGAGAGGCGGACCATGAATCAGACGTGGACCTTATGATCGTCGTCTCAGAACCGATTACCAGATTTAAGCGTCATGAAATCACGGATATTGTTTTTGACGTCAACCTGCAATTTGGAACAAATTTCAGTACGTTAGTGGTGGATCAAGAATCCTGGGACACAGGAATCATATCCGTGCTCCCATTGAAAAATGAAATTATGAGGGATGGTATTCGCTTATGATTACCGACGAGAAACGCTCAGTGGTCGTTCGTTACTGGTTTGAAAAGGCAGAAGAGAGTATGACATCGCCCAACGTGAATTCGAAGCAGGATCTCTATCCTTCGCCATGAACCGGCTCTACTATGCGGCCTTTTATGCGGTAAGGAAAGGTGTGAGTAAAAGTGGTCTGCCCTTGACATTGAACAGATTCCGTGAGGACATGCAGGGTTTTCTGATTATGGAGCTGTTGGTTCGAAACCTTTATAAAGAAGAGTTGTTTTGGAAAACAGGGACGAGATAAAAAAGCGGTGGTTCAGCGCGTTGCTGGAAGCAAACGAAGGAACTGAGCACATAGACTCCCTTTCTTCCGCCTTCGGAGATCTCACCATGGAAGAGGCCTACGAGGTCCAGGACATGATGGTGAAGGAGAAGCTGAAGAAAGGCGAACGCGTGATCGGCTGGAAAATCGGGGCAACCAGTCGGGCCGCCATGGACCAGCTAAAGATAAATGAGCCTGTCCTGGGCTGCATGACCACCCGATCGGAATATTCTTTTCTAAACGAGGTCAAGGCCTCCCATTTTTGCAGGCTTGCCGTTGAGGGCGAGATCGCCTTTATCATGGGGAAACCGCTGAAAGGCCCCGGAATCACGAAAACGGATGTAATTCAAGCTACCGCAGGCATCATGGGGGCTGTGGAACTTGTTGACTGCAGGATCACGGACTGGCAGGCGACAACCACGGAAGCCATTGCAGACAACGCCCTGCATGGCGGGATCACTCTCGGGCCTTTTATGAGGCCCATTTCGGGCTTGGATCTGATCCATGAAGGGGTTGTGATGCATCGAAACGGTCATCTGCTGGCGAGCGCCTGCGGTGTCGAGGCCCTCGGGGACCCCGTGAATGTCGTGGTGTGGCTCGCCAATAAGCTTGGGGCGTTGGGAAAGGAGTTGGGTGCGGGGGCCGTCGTTTCCACGGGCTCACTCACCAGATTCTTCTTTGTCGCTCCAGGTGACGTGATCGATGTATGCTTCACCAACCTGGGGCGAATTCACTTCTCAATCGGTGAATAGTAAAGGGGGGCATCCCCTCTGTGCCAGGTGGAGAGACCTTTTATATTTCAGAACCACACAACGACAGGAGGAAACGAGAATGGGCTGTGAAAAAAAAGCGATGTGGGTGTTGTTCAAAATGGACAATATGCCGACTAAGGAGGAGATGAGAAAAAGGTTCAGCGACCTGTACCATATTTACAGGGATCATCCCGGGATCGACAGCAAGTGCTGGTGGGTCAACGAGGAGAAGCGTGAATGGGGCGCCCTGTATATTTTCAAGTCTGAAGAAATCCTTGAGGAGTACCTCAAGTCCGACCTGTGGGTGAATAAGATCCCGGAAAGATGGGGGCTCAAACCCGAGGTGACCATCGTCGATCCCGGCCCGATCCTCTGCAAGGAAACCGTCACCCGGCCGGAGAATTCGTGGGTAACTGAGTAACGGCACCCAGTTGCCCTTCCCCTGATCCATGCACCGTCATGCGGATAATTCCGCTTCTTGACAGACTCGCTTTCTGTGATGTGGGGGATATACATTTGTAATTGAATTACTGTTTCGTGCTTTGTATCTCACCTATTTACAAGTGGATGTCCCGAAGATTTCCTGCAGATAAGAGGATAGTTAATGAATTACAGATTGACGTCCCTTAAATTACGTTACTTGGATTCAGAGAACTGGGTGGCATGCCTTATCGGTTGGCGCGATATTAACAGAAAAACATGGCAAATTGAATGCGGAACGGTTCTTACCTCGCCGCCCCACGGCTCAGCGTACACACTCATCAAGAGAGGGGTCAAAATGACAGCATTTTGCGGATTGAATTGTTCCAAGTGTGATGCATATCTCGCAACCAAAGAAGATAACGATAGCAAAAGAGAAGCGACCGCTCAGAAATGGTCAAAGATGTATAAGGCAGACATTAAGCCGGCGCAAATCAACTGTGATGGATGCAGGTCAGATGGGATGAGATTCCTTCATTGTGATATGTGTGATATCCGCCAATGTTGTCTATCAAAGAACGTAAACAATTGTGCAGTTTGTGAAGAGTATGTTTGTGAGACGCTATCCAGGTTTTTAAAATTGGCCCCGGAAGCAGGTAAAGCGCTCGAAAGAATTCGATCTCAATAAGAGAAATGCGAACGTGCGTATGCACAAGACCGAAAGGGGGGTACTACCCTTTTTCACCTCATCGTGCACCTCGAGAGAAATCAGACACTGGAAACGGACCTCCTGCTAGTGGAAAAACTCCATACCTCCCAACAATGTCAAAAGGTTGTCAAGTATAACCTGTCGGTCATAGCGTGCTCCTCGTCGCATTCCTGTCATGGGTGAAAGGCGGTCGTCATTATGAATACCAGTGGCAGTGGAATCCCCGGGTTTTTCGAGATGCAGTATGGAAACAAGAGAGTTAAAATTTCTGTTCCTGGAGCCTTTTTTCGGTGGCTCCCACAGGGATTTTGCCGAAGGGCTGGTTTCTCATTCGCAGCACAAGATTGATCTGTTAACCCTCCCTTCCCGATTCTGGAAATGGAGAATGCGGGGGGCCGCCTTACATTTTGTGAGGAAAGTTCCCGGTCTCAAAGAATACAACGGCCTTATAACCAGCGATCTGATGAGTCTGTCAGATTTCAAGGGGCTTACAGGTCCGGACTGCCCGCCTGCACTGGTCTATTTCCATGAAAACCAGCTTACCTATCCCCTGGCACCGGGGGAGACCATCGATTATCAGTTCGGGTTTACCGATATAACCACCGGCCTGGCCGCTAAGCGGATCCTGTTCAATTCCCGCACCCACTTCGACGCCTTTTTTTCAGAACTGCCAAGGTTCTTGAGAATGATGCCCGAATACCGGCCCAACTGGGTGGTTGAGGAGATCCGTTCCAAGGCAGAGGTGTTGTATCCCGGATGCAGGTTCCCGTCCCAAGAAGAGGTGTTCCATTATGGTGAATCGGGGCCGCCACTTATCATATGGAATCACCGGTGGGAGTTTGACAAAAACCCGCGGGATTTCTTTCTGGCCCTGGATGTGGTGCTCGACCATGGCCTCGATTTTCGCCTGGCCCTTTTAGGAGAGCGTTTCCGGGTGATCCCCGGGGAATTTAACGCGGCGAAAGACCGTTATGGGGAACGGATTGTTCAGTATGGATATGTGGAATCAAAAGACACCTACCGCGGGTGGCTGAGGCGGGGGTCTGTTGTGATCAGCACTGCAACCCAGGAAAACTTCGGGATCTCGATTGTGGAGGCGATTCGTTACGGGTGCATCCCGCTCCTCCCCTGCCGGCTCTCCTATCCCGAGATTATACCCCAACCCTTTCACAACGATTTCCTTTACAAGGGGCATGATGAGCTGGTAGAAAAGCTGTGCGATGTGTTGTCGGAGCGGGAACGGTTCAGGGCCAGCACAGAAAGCCTTTCCCGCCAGATGGGCCGTTTTTCATGGGAGAACGTGATCCGGTCCTATGATGCCGAACTCGAAACGCTGGCACGAATGACATCATGAGAGAAGAGGAGAGATACGTGTTATGGCGAAACCAATTTCATTGGAAGGATGTTTCCCTCCGATCCCCACGCCGTTTGATGCCAAGGGGAGGGTGGACCACGACAATCTGGCGCTCAACCTCGAAAAATGGCAGAAGGCCCCGCTGAGTGGATCGGTTGTTTTGGGTTCAAACGGTGAGGCCGTATTGCTCAAGACAGAAGAAAAACTGGAGACCTGGAAAACGGCCGGGCAGGCCATCGGCCCCGATCATCTGTTTATCGCCGGCACCGGGTGCGATGCCACCGGGGAGACGGTGGAACTTACGGAAGAGGCCGCTCGTTTGGGTGCCGATGCGGCCATGGTCGTTACGCCACATTATTACAAGGCGAGGATGGATCACCAGGCGTTGGTCACCCATTACACGACCATTGCAGACCGCTCGCCGATTCCGATCATCCTCTACAATGTCCCTGCCTTTACAGGGATCGACCTGAGTGCGGAGACGATTATTGAGCTTGCCCGACACCCGAACATCATAGGGGTCAAGGAGAGTTCCGGCAATGTGGTGAAGATGGGAGAGGTAGTTTACAGGTGCAGCGATCCGTTTCAGGTATTGGCGGGCTCGGGGAGCTTTCTGCTTCCGGCCCTGTCCGTCGGAGCCGTTGGGGGGGTCATGGCCCTTGCGGCCGTTGCACCTCACGCCCTGGCTGAGATTGTAGAAGATTTTCAAAGGGGGGATATGAGACAAGCCCGGGATATGCAGCTTCGGCTCATTCCGGCCAATGCCGCCGTAACCAGCCGGTTCGGGATCCCCGGGTTGAAGGCCGCTTTAGATCGAATCGGTATGTACGGCGGCCCGGTGCGCCCCCCGTTGCGTCCCCTTGACAAGGATCAGGAGGCAGCCCTCGATAGAATCATGAGGGAGGCGGGCATCCTGGAAAGTTAGGCGTTCACAGGCTCGAGACCCACACGTCAGGGCAGGCTGTATGGCTTTCCCCGCTAAAGGGCTCGCCCTAAAGGGCATCTCCGACCTATGTCTGACAAGCTGTGAACAACGCGGAACCGGTACCCGATAACGAGGTGCGCGGATCCAGTATCCAGTATCAAGCATCCACTAACCGGCATCCAGGATAACCATGGTGTGGAGTCTCTATTCCCCGATTGCGGGATACAGCGTCAACATCCTTGTCTTTTTGGGCTTGGGGGGATCGGTCGGGTTTCTCTCAGGGCTTTGCGGCGTTGGGGGTGGATTTCTCATGACACCCCTCCTGATAATGACAGGTATCCCTCCCACAGTGGCCGCTGCCACAGATTCGAACCAGATGGTGGCCTCGGCTACGTCGGGCGCATACGCGCACTACCGTCTGGGCAATGTAGATTTTAAGATGGGGATTCTTCTTTTTGCCGGCGGGCTTATCGGTAGCACTGCAGGGGTACAGATCATCAAATTGATGAGGCAGGCCGGTCAGGTAGACTTCTTTATCGAGATTGTTTACGTGCTGACACTGGGGATTGTAGGATCTTACATGTTAGCGGACAGTGTCCGGCGACTTACCAAGAGAAAGGAGGCCGGGGTATCGGTTGGGCATTCGAAAAAGGCACCCTTTCACGATCGCATGATGAATGCCTTGCCATGGAAAACACGATTTGACAAGTCTGGCATCACCCTTTCTCCCATACTCCCTTTCCTGGCCGGTGGATTAGTAGGGATGGTGGCCGCTATTTTAGGGGTTGGGGGAGGATTCATTATG
>CAZACO010000210.1:0-940 GCA_964483185.1 uncultured Desulfobacteraceae bacterium | reverse complement strand
ATGTGTTATATCCTGCGTATGCCGATGCATGTGGTCGTGGGCACCAATCTTTTCCAGGAAGTGCTGGTATGTGCCAATGTGACCGCAATGCAGGCCATCACAAACCATACGGTAGATCTGGTCTTGGCCCTTATCCTGCTGATCGGATCTACCGTGGGTGCACAATTGGGGGCGCGGCTGGGGCACAAACTGAGGCCGGACTACCTGAAGTTGATTTTGGCCTCAACTGTACTTCTGGTCATGTTCAAAATCCTCGTGGAGCTTATTTTTCCTCCGAGCCTGATGTTAGACATGAAGGGAGGCGGGTAAGGTGGACGTCAGGAATCGCCTTTTGAAATGGCTGTTATGCGTGCCTGTATGCATGTCTGTTTTGAACCTTTCTTCCTCTCTGCACGCGGCCCCTTGGAAACTCGCTGTTAAACCGGATGTGGTCCGAATCGGGGTATTGTACCACGGTAGTCGGATTCATCTTTTTGGAGAGATTCCCAGGGGATGCGATGCCGTCATAGAAGTAGTGGGAGAGGCAGCCGAGGAAAGGTTGATGCGAAAGGTGCGGCATTGGGGGTTGTGGATGGATGAGGGAGAGATCGATGTGAGAGATGCCCCGCGTCTTTATTTGGCTATGAGCAATAATCCGGCACTTCTGTCCAACCCGAAGCGTGGCGAGCCATGGGGCTATGGGGCGCTGGAGAAGCGGGTTTCATACGGGGGGGATATAAAGGAGGGAGAAACCAAACAGATATTCAAGGAGTTTTTTCGACTCAAAAAAAGTAAACACCTCTACGAAATATTGCCGGGGGCACTGGGCGTCACCCATGTTTCCGACAATAGATCAACGGTTCAAGGCGCTTTCAATCTTCCTTCCAACGTCACCCCGGGGACCTATCAGGCCTCTTTGTCGGTCATTCAAAACGGGCGACTGCTGTTTCGTGAAAGCGTT
>CAZACO010000209.1:0-6965 GCA_964483185.1 uncultured Desulfobacteraceae bacterium | reverse complement strand
TTTATCAAAAAGAGAGCTGAGGTGGCATAATGCTCAAGTACGCTGAAAAGATCAAAGAGGCCGCGAAGAGGCTTCTCAAAGAGAAAACGGTGGACGTATTCATCGGGTATAGAAAGGGGTCGGTGCCTATGATGAACGAACCGCTCCTCGTTACAGATCCGGAGAAGGTGGACCCGCTTTACTGGGACAGCTTCTGCGGCCTGAACCTGTGCAACTATCTGACCAAGCGGACCGACAAAATCGGGGTTGTGGCCAATGGATGCAATTCCCGGAACATCGTCACCCATATCATCGAAAACCAGATCAAGCGGGACCAGCTCTATATTGTGGGGATTCCCTGTGAAGGGATGATCGATCACCGGGCCGTCATGCGTGCGGTCAAGCAGAAAGAGATACTGGATATTCAACAGAACGGGGACACGTTCGTTGTAAAAGGCGCCGACTTTGAGGAAACCTTTGAGAAAAAGAACTTCCTGCAGGGCAACTGTGCCACATGCACCCATCGCAATCCGGTGATCTACGATGAGATGTTGGGCGACCCGGTGGAAGAACAGACCGGGGTCGACCCCTATACGGATGTAAAAAAGGTGGAGGAGATGGAACCGGACAAGAAGCAGGCCTTTTTCACCCGGTTGATATCCCGCTGCATCCGCTGTTATGCCTGTAGAAACGCCTGTCCCTTATGTTACTGCCCCACCTGCTTTGTGGATGAATCGACGCCCCAGTGGGTGGGAAAGAGCAGTGATCCCACCGACACCATGACCTTTCACTTTCTGAGGGCCTATCATTGTGCGGGCCGGTGCACGGACTGCGGCGCCTGTGAGCGGGTCTGTCCCATGGGGATCTCCATGCGGCAGTTTACCAAGAAGCTCAACAAGGATTGCCAGGACCTTTTCTCATGGGAGGCAGGTCTCACATTGGATCAACGACCGCCGTTGGATGTCTACAAACCGGATGACTACAACGATTTTATAAAATAAGGTAGCTACCATGACAGAAAAAATATTCACCAAGGAAGAATGGATGAAGGGCATGGAAGGGCTGAAGGATGCCTACGCCCTGTGGGTCCCGGTGAAGGATGGCGATTTCCACGCCTTCATGCCCCTGAGTGAGGGGAAAACCCCTGACTTTGATTTTCAGAACAGCAGGCTTTCCCCCAAATCCGTGGTCTATCCCCGATCGGAACGTCTCTTTGAATACAGTCTGGACAACACCGATCCCGAAGTCAACGTCGTCAAGGAGTCTCCCAAGGACTTTTCACCCAAGGCCATTGTGGGGATACGGCCCTGTGACGCCCATGCATTCCAGATCGTGAAGCGCAACTTTGACAATCCCGAGTACCGCGATCCCTGGTGGGTACAGCATTTTGAATCGACCACCCTGGTGGGGCTGGGGTGTAACGAGCCCTGCGCCACCTGTTTCTGCACGGCAGTCGGTGGGGGTCCTTTTCATGAAGAGGGGCTGGATGCCCTTCTATCTGATCTGGGGGAGCGTTATCTGGTGAAGGGGTTGACCGACAAGGGGGAGGCGTTTCTGGCCAAGATGAACGGGGGAAAACCGGCTGATGAGGCTGTATTAAAGGAGGCGGAGGCCCTTGCGGCAGCCGCATCCGAGAAGATCGCATCCTCCCCTCCCACGGACAAGTTGAAGGAAAAGGTAACAAACGACCTCTTCAACGCCCCTTTCTGGGAAGAGATCGCCTTTTCGTGTCTCAATTGCGGGACATGCACCTATCTCTGCCCCACCTGCTGGTGTTTTGATATACAGGATGAGGTCTCAGGCAAGGAGGGGGACAGGATCAGGAACTGGGATTCCTGCATGTTCCCGCTCTTTACCCTTCACGGATCAG
This sequence comes from uncultured Desulfobacteraceae bacterium, assembly GCA_964483185.1. GTDB lineage: Bacteria > Desulfobacterota > DSM-4660 > Desulfatiglandales > Desulfatiglandaceae > CAZACO01. The sequence continues at coordinate 5,116 of CAZACO010000209.1, read as the reverse complement.
GCCACAACCCGAGAGACAACAAGGTCCAGCGCGTGCGCCAGCGATTTATGCACAAGCTGAAATACTATGTGGACAAATATGACAACGGCGTTCAATGCTCCGGATGCGGCCGCTGCGTCAGATACTGCCCGGTCAACATTGATATACGGGACGTCTGCGAGAGGATGAACAATTATTAGAAGTGACTAAAGTTCAAAGTGACTAAAGTGAGCTAAAGTTAAAGGATCTCCCGGTTCAAGCTTTCAAGAAACTGCTCGCTGACATTAGGCATCCCCAATGGATCGACGTTCAACTTTAGGCACTTTAGTTCACTTTAGTCACTTTAGCTCACTTAGAAGGAGGTTGCTCCATTGGAAAATCCGTATTTACCCTATCCGGTTCGAATCGATAAGATTATCACCGAAACCGAGGACAGAAATCTCAAGACCTTCAGGTTTGTCTTCCAAAATCCTGAAGATGAGCAGAAATTCGCCTACACGCCCGGGCAGTTCGCCGAACTGTCAGTCGCCGGAAAGGGTGAAATCCCGATCGGCATCGCATCCTCGCCCACTGAGAAAGGGTTTGTCACGTTTACGGTCAATAAGACAGGGGTGGTCACCACTCACCTTCATAACATGAAGGAAGGGGATGTGATGGGGATTCGCGGACCATTAGGTAACTGGTACCCATGGGACGAGATGGAAGGGAAAAATGTCGTCATTGTCGGTGGCGGGTTTGCCTTTACCACCTTGAGATCCAGCATCGTATACATGATAGACCCTGCCAACCGGTCCAAATTCGAGGAGATTACGGTGGTGTACGGGGCCAGGACCCCGGGTATGCTCCTTTACAAGGACGAATTAGCCGGGTGGGAGCAGCGGGATGACATCCATATGCATATCACCGTAGACAGTACGGACGACCCCGACTGGAAATACAATGTAGGCTTTGTCCCCACCATAACGGAGGAAAAGATCACGAGCGCCGATAACGCCATTGCCATTGTGTGCGGCCCGCCCATCATGATCCGGTTTACCCAGCCTGTGTTGGAAAGACTCGGATTCCCGCCCGAACGGATTATCCTCTCCCTCGAAATGCGGATGAAGTGCGGAATAGGCATCTGCGGCCGCTGCAATATCGGGGATCAGTACGTGTGCAAGGACGGCCCTGTCTTCTCCTTGGCGCAGCTCAAGGAGATGCCGTCGGAATATTAAAACGAGTGAAAACCGCCCGCTCCTGCTATCCGAGACCCGCTTTCTACCTCGCCGAACCGTCAATATATGTCCGCCTGCTTGCATCAACCTTGATGTTGCGGTAGAATCCTTTGAATAGATTTGCGTTCAAAACGCGCAGAAACTTGTTCACCACGAAGAGCACGAAGATATAAACTACAAAAAAACTGTCTTTTCGTGCCCTTCGTGTGCTTCGTGTGCTTCGTGGTAAGATCTCTCTTTGGTTCCGGTCCATCCGGGTTAGGTTCTATTCATCTCCAGGGGAGTTGAATAGGATACATCGGACGGATTTCAAATGGGGGTGAATGAGATGAACGGAGACAAGCGGTTGATAAAGAGGGGCGCCCAATCGCAGATAACACTCAAGGCCGCCATCATCGGAGGGGGGAATGCCTGCCACAATCTTCTGGTTCTCTTGATCGATGACCGCCTCAAACAGCTGAAAATGGAAATCGTGGGCGTAGCTGATCCCAATCCGGATGCCCCCGGTATCTCGCGGGCCAGGAAGATGGGGATCTTTACCACCTCCGATTTTACCGACCTCTATACCCTCCCCGGTCTTAATCTCCTCATCGAGTTGACCGGCTCAGAGAAGATAAGAGAACGGATGATCCGCACCAAACCACTCCACATCAGTTCTATCGACCACCGGGGCGCCCGCCTTTTGTGGGATCTGATCCAGATAGAAACCGAGAAGCAGCAACTGCAACAGGCATCGGAAGAGGCCCTCCGGAGGGAGCGCGACTGGTCCCAGAGATTTATTGATTCGCTCGCGGACAAGATTATGGTCCTGAACAGGGACCGCACCATGCACCGGGTCAACAGGACCTTTTTGAAGGCAAGCGGCCTCAGTGAAGGGGATTTGCTGGGGAAACCGTGTTACCAGATCACTCGCCATTCTTCCGAAGCGTGCAGTGGAGAAAATTTCACCTGCCCTTTTGACAAGGTATTCGACACCGGCACGAGCTATTCCGTGATCCATGAGCACGAGGATGGAGACGGAAACATGGTCTTTGAAGAGATCATGGCCACCCCTATCCTGAACGATGCAGGCGAGATCGTTCAGGTCATTGAAGGCATCCGGGATGTGACCAAGCGGGTCGCCCTGCAGGAAGAGGTGCGCCGCAACAAGGAATACATGGAAAATATTATCGCCAACTCTTCTGACATGATTATCACCACCGATCTTCAAGGCAAGGTCGTTACCTTCAACCCGGGGGCCGAACACATGTTGGGCTACAGCCATGGAGAGGTCCTGGGCGTGGACATTGAAGACCTGTGGAAGGCACCTGAAGATAGGCGCAGGCTCATGGCCGAAGTAAAGCAAATGGGGTTTGTGAACAACTACCGGGCCACCCTTATTGCCAAAGACGGCCAGGAGGTGGAGATCAGCCTCTCTTTGGCCGAGCTGCGGGACAGCGAGGGCCATGTCCTGGGCACCGTGGGGATCAGCAAGGATGTCACCGAGGAAAATCGCCTGCGCCGACAGCTCATCCAGCAGGAAATGGAACTGAGGAAGGCCAATGACTTCATGAACAACAGCATCCAGAGTTCACCCAACGCCATCATCGCAACCGATATGAAAGGAAACATCATCATCTGGAACCGGGCCGCAGAAGAAACCCTTGGATACCGGGCAGAGGACGTGATCGGCAAAATGAACATCGATAAAATCTATCCGGAGGGAACGGCCAAAAAGGTGATGCAGATGATGCGGAGCCCTGAGCATGGACCGGTTGGAAAACTGCGATCTTACCCGATGGTCTACGTCCGGCAGGATGGCGAGGTGGTCGAGGGGAATCTCTCGTCCGCTATCATTTATGACGCCGACGGCGCCGAGGCGGCCTCGGTGGGCATTTTCGTGGACCTGGAAGATCGGCTGAATATGGAACGAAAGCTCCGGCAGACCCAGGAACAGTTGCTGCAGTCCGAGAAACTGGCGGCCATGGGGCGTCTGACATCGCAGATCGCCCATGAGCTGAATAACCCCCTCTACGGCATCATGAATACCCTGGAGCTGCTGAAAACCGAGATTTCCCCGCAGAACAAGCGAAGAAAGATCCTGGAGATGGCCCTCTCAGAGACCGTGAGGCTTTCTGAAATGCTCCGCAAGATGCTCTCGTTTTCCAAGCCTGATGAGGAAAAAAAACAGCCTTCTGACATCAACATGATCCTGGATGAAATCCTTCTCCTTCACGAAAAGCAGCTCCGGGAACACAACATCGCCATCTCGATTTCCTTAGGGGAAGATCTCGGAGAGGTATACGCCTCCAAGAATCAGCTCAGACAGGTTTTTTTGAATATGATCTCCAATGCAAGGGATGCCATGCCGGATGGCGGAACCCTGACGGTCACCACAACGGCCGCAGACGACACGATCCACGTAGACTTCTCCGATACAGGGACCGGTATCAGAGAAGAAAACCTTGACAAGATCTTTGACGCCTTTTTTACGACCAAAGACAGCATAAAGGGGGTCGGCCTCGGTCTATCCGTCTGCTACGGTTTTATACGGGATCATGGCGGCGACATCCAGGTAACGAGCCAGATGGATTCAGGCACCACCTTCACCATTACCCTCCCTGTTCACAAGGAAGCGGGGAATCAGGGGGCGTGATCCCCGTGCCCCCGGTTCCCCCTCACACGCCCTCAGGGCGCCACGGGGAAGGCGGCTGTGGCCGCTGCCGCACCCCCTTTGCCGTCCTTGACGACCGCCACAAGCTGATACAGCTGACTGGGCCATGCGCCGGTCTCATTGTTGAGCGGCGGGTTCGCCTCCGGGGCATTTACCGAAGGCGTCGCCTTCAAGGTAAAATTCATATTAAAGGTCGTTCCGTCGCTCCCTTGGGTGCTGGTCTGCAAAATCCCTTCCGCAAAAGGGTTGGGGACACTATCTTTTGTAATTCCATCTGAGTGGTAGTAGGTCACGGTAGACTCCAGCAGAATACTGGTATGGTTATTACCGAAAAAGCCGTCCGGCGCGCCTGTTGTCAGGATACGCTCCCAGATCGGTGTGGCGCCTTGATTGCCTCCTATGAGAAACCATTCAACGGTCAGGGGATCTCCTTCCTCGTCCGTAGCAATGACCTCTGCGGTGACCTGCTCTCCGGGATGGACGACCGTCCCGGCGCTGGTCTCCGTCATCATCACCGATTGCCCGCTAACGGTGACGGTCAGGCCCTGGGGATCCCCACCGGCGACAATCTGCGGAGAATAATTACCGACCTGGCCGCCCCACAGCCCGGTCAGGGTGTCCACCTGGTTGAGCTTGTTGGTGCCGCCTTTGTCAATGCCCGCCGCAGCGACGTAGGGCGACAGATAGTTGTCGCCGCGGTTATACGTAAAACACTTGAAGAAATGGTAGGCCAGGCCGCTGTTGTGCGGTGCCATCCAGTCGAGCACGATTCCCCCGAGGTTGCCGTGCGGGTGGCTCTGCGAGGACGTATACGCGGCGATATAATCCGTCCAGGACTTCTCGTAATTCTCGGCGTTTCCCGTCGAGTTGAGCTGCAACACATAGGTATCCCCTCCGTAGGTCTGCGTCGGAATCTGGTTAGAACCCGGTCCATTGTAGGAACCAAACTCGGTGACTATCCAGGGAATCGGCATCGTGCTGCTGTCAGCCGTGGGTCCAAGGGTATCCAGAAAACCGGTCAGGCAGTTGCTGTCGGCGTAGCACCCGTAGTAGTCATTCACCCCCCAGAGATCCGGGTTACAGGATTGACAAAACCGGAAGAGGAAGCTTATGTATAAACACAAACAGGGGTCCAGCCCTTGACAACTCATTGGACCGTTCGGAAGTGTACCACGTGCGGTTATTGAACTCCTGCGTGGCCACGGCTATATCAAGATCTCCGTGGGCGACGGCTCGGGCCGTCCCTGGGTGCCCACCTCCAGGATTTTTG
>CAZACO010000208.1:2984-6968 GCA_964483185.1 uncultured Desulfobacteraceae bacterium | reverse complement strand
TTTACAGGGTTGAATGTGATACTGGGAACTTCCACAAAGAGCGTCATCCACCGGGCCATCGACCCGTTCCAGAGGCCCGGATGTTCCAGTGCCTTGAGGTCTTTTCCGTCTTTTGATTTCTGCGAGATGAAAACGGCATTTGGATCAATAAACCTCCTTAGATCAAAAGGTCTGCCCCGCCAGTCCCGAACGCCGCATACAAGATCTACCGGGTTGAAATGGGTCGATGCCTTGAGAATATCCTGCTGTCCTTTAGAATCAAGATCAATCTGGGCGATTTCAACGATCTGAAGCGACACTTGGCCGGTTTCATCTTTCACCCAAAAAGGGCCACCGCCCGGTTCCCCCACATTTCTTACCATCCCGCAAACCCGTACGGGACAATCGAGTCTCTCCATAAGATAGGCCCTCTTAACTTCAGGGGATCCATTCTTTATAACTCCGGGCACGCGAACCAGGAGTTTCTCCTCCAGAAAGGCGCCCGCCTCTGTTAAAAACCGGAGGTCTGCATCTCCCGATGCCAATTTTTCCATGTAACCAAAAATCTGACGTTGAATGGCAATCAGGTAACCGGCCGTTATCCTCTTCCACTTAAAGGTCTCCGGCTTGAGATGGTCAGGAACGACATTGTCTATGTTTTTTATGAAAATAATATCCCCATCGATATCATTCAGGTTCTCCAACAATGCGCCGTGCCCCCCCGGCCGAAACAACAATCTGCCGTCCCCCTCCCTGAAAGGGAGATTATCCAGGTCCACAGCAAGGGTGTCTGTAGATCGCTTTTGCATGGAGAAAGCCACCTCATAGGCGACATTGTATCTCTCCTCAAAGATAGGCTGCGCCCTTTCGAGAGCGGCATTGAATCTGTCTAAATGTTCCCGTGACACCGTAAAATTGATAGAACAGTGCCCGTCTTCATCCGCCACATAGGATGCGGCTTCAACCAGGTGCTCATCAAAGGCGGTCCGGCTCCCCGCGGGATATTCATGAAATTTGAGCAGGCCTTTCGGAAGACCGGCATAATCGAGACCGTCATCCGTGAGGAGAAAACGGAGGATATCCCTGAAGCACCCTTCCTCCAGTAATGTATCCAGGCTGAGGCCCCTATCAGACACTATTGATTTAAGGTCCTTGAAAAATGCGAATTTCTTCAGGCCCTCCATAAAGTCGAAGAGCTGTTCAGCATCTTTATTCCCCGCCGATGCCTCCCTGGAAATCGCATCCCTCGTGTTCTCTTTCTCCTGATTGAGGTATTGAAGAAGGACCTTGAACATCCTTGAGGCGGCCCCTGATGCAGGGACAAACTTGACACAGCGACGCCCAGGGCCCTCCCGTTCATAGGTCTCGGTCAGGACGTCCCACTCTTCCCGCTCAAACAGGGTAATGCCATCCCCAACCGTACAGGGCCGCGCCAATTTTAGAAAAGGTCTGGGCATGTTGAACAGATCCAGTTGCCTTTTCACCTCCTCGAACGTGAGGCCGTGGGCCTTTATCTGGTTGAGGTCCTGATCGGTGAACACATTCTGGTCCATCTTCGCTTCCTTTTACACCATCCGATTTCCGGTAAAGCCCCAAATCCCTGAACCCGTGAATGGCATCCGGCACGCTTAATGTAGATAACCCAGCGCGCCTGTTGTCAACAAAAAAAAGGGCGTTCAGGAAAAATGTATTGAAACAGCTCCCCCCCAAATAGGGGAATTATAAGAAGTGATGTTAAAGGATTTTACAGATTTATATGGAATTTAAAAAAATTGTAACTATAATAATAGTGTTTTCGCTTGAAATTTTGGTCTGTTTCGAATGGAAAGCGTCATCTGCCTTGCCCCCCTTTATCAGAGTTCGTCAAAAAAGGCGCTGGGTTTCCAATTGTGAAGGCTGAAAGTTTCCTCAAATATCTGATTGTCAATATTCAACATTCAATCACACAATCCCTTTTATGGAGGTCATATTAAATTGAATCCGTTTTACAAAAACCTTGCCCTCTGGCTTGTGATCAGTCTTATGATGGTGATGCTCTTTCAGATCTTCAAGCAGCCCGACAGAGTCAGAACCGGCGTCAGCTACAGTGATTTTTTAACCATGGTAGACAGTGGCAGCGTCAACCAGGTAACGATTCAAGGGGAAAATATCTCTGGGATATCTGCGCAGGGCCCCTTTAAGACCTATGCCCCGAAGGACCCTGAACTTATCAGTCTGCTCAGGAGTAAAGGTGTCAAAATAACCGCAAGGCCCCAGGAGGACTCTTCGTGGTTCCAGGTATTTCTCTCATGGGTCCCGATGCTGTTGCTGATCGGTGTATGGATATTTTTTATGCGACAGATGCAGGCCGGAGGGGGGAAGGCCCTCTCGTTCGGAAAGAGCCGCGCCAGGCTTATGACCGATTCCCAGGAGAAGGTCACATTCGAGGATGTGGCAGGGATTGACGAGGCCAAGGAAGAGTTGGGAGAAATCGTGGAATTCCTCAGCGATCCAAAGAAATTTACCAGGCTCGGGGGCAGAATCCCTAAAGGTGTCCTGTTGGTAGGATCGCCGGGAACTGGAAAAACACTCCTGGCAAGGGCCATTGCAGGCGAAGCAGGTGTGCCATTTTTCACCATCAGCGGCTCAGATTTCGTGGAGATGTTTGTAGGGGTCGGGGCATCGAGGGTCAGAGACCTGTTTAATCAAGGCAAGAAGCATGCACCCTGTATCATTTTCATTGATGAAATAGACGCTGTGGGCAGGCACCGCGGGGCAGGTCTGGGCGGCGGCCACGACGAGCGTGAACAGACCCTCAATCAACTCCTCGTGGAGATGGACGGTTTTGAATCCAATGAAGGGGTCATCCTCATATCCGCGACCAACCGCCCGGATGTCCTTGATCCGGCCCTCTTGAGACCGGGCCGTTTTGACCGCCAGGTCGTAGTGCCGGTCCCGGATCTCGGGGGACGTGAGGGCATCCTCAAGGTTCATCTCAGGAAGAAATTAGTGGCTGATAACCTGGACATCTCCGTGCTTGCCAGAGGGACCCCAGGATTTACAGGCGCTGACCTGGAAAATATGGTCAATGAAGCCGCCCTGATGGCAGCAAGGCGGGGTAAGGACAGGGTGGAGATGGACGATTTTGAAGATGCCAAAGACAAGGTCCTGATGGGCACTGAACGCAAGAGTATGATTATCAGCGAAGAAGAGAAGCGAATTACCGCCTATCACGAGTCAGGGCATACCCTGACAGCCAAGCTGCTTCCCAACACAGATCCTATCCACAAGGTCACGATTATTCCGAGGGGTCGCGCACTGGGTCTCACCCAGCAGCTTCCGATAGATGAAAAGCACACCTATCCGAAAGAACACCTCTTGAATAACATCGCCATATTGATGGGGGGAAGGGCCGCTGAGGAAATCGTTCTCAATACCGAGACGACGGGCGCGGGAAACGACATTGAAAGGGCATCAGAGCTGGCCCGGAAAATGGTCTGCAACTTTGGCATGAGCAAAGAATTAGGCCCCTTAAGCTTCGGCAAAAAGGACGAACAGATATTCTTGGGGAGGGAACTCTCTCAGCACAGAGATTATGGTGAGGACACCGCTCGGAAGATTGATGAGGAGGTCAGAAACATCGTTACCGGCGCTTATGAAAAGACATGTCAGCTCATCAGGGATAATCTGGACACCATCCATAGAATGGCCACGGCCCTCCTTGAAAAAGAGACCCTGACCAGTCTGGATGTGGACGAAATAATGGCAGGCAGCAAGGAATCCGGCTCCAAGAAAAAGCCTGCTCGAAAGAAGAAAGCCACACCTCCAAAAGAGGTCCAGGCCCCTGCTGGATCCGATCCGGAAGAACCGGAAACTGACGCCCCGGAAGAGGGGAAAGGATAGAATGGATGTCACGCTGAAATGGAACGGACACGTTCTGGACCTGAGCAAACGGACCCGCGTCATGGGTGTCCTGAACGTGACACCCGATTCCTTTTCAGACGGGGGCCGTTATTTCGAGACAGA
>CAZACO010000208.1:0-2884 GCA_964483185.1 uncultured Desulfobacteraceae bacterium | reverse complement strand
TCCTGAACGTGACACCCGATTCCTTTTCAGACGGGGGCCGTTATTTCGAGACAGACAGGGCCGTGGAGCATGGCCTCCAGATGGCGCGAGACGGCGCCGACGTCATCGACATCGGGGGGGAGTCAACCCGACCCTATTCCGAGGCAATCACTGTCGCCGAAGAGACAGACAGGGTTATCCCGGTCATAGAGGCGATCCATAAAGAGATCGCCATCCCTATCAGCATTGACACGTGTAAAAGCCAGGTCGCCGATGCAGCGCTCAAGGCGGGGGCGTCTATCATCAACGATATCAGCGCCCTTCGGTTCGATCCAGAAATGGCACAAACTGCGGCTCGGGCAGGCGTTCCCGTGATCCTGATGCATATGAAGGGCACCCCCCGGGACATGCAGAAGAATCCTGTCTATGAGGATTTGATTCAAGAAATTCTTGATTTTCTCGGAGATGCCATCGACCGTTGTGAGGCCGCCGGCATTCAAAGGGACTTGACTGTCGTAGATCCCGGCATCGGTTTTGGAAAGACGTTCGATCACAATCTCGAAATCATCAGAGATCTTTCCCGGTTCCGATCTCTTGGACGGCCCATTTTGTCAGGCCCCTCCAATAAGGCCTTCATCGGTCATATCCTGGAAAAGGAGCCCCACGAGAGAGATACAGGCACCATGGCTGCCGTTGCCGCGGTCATCATGAACGGTGCGCACATGGTCAGGGTGCACAATGTCAAGAAGGCCGTTGAGACCGTCAAGATCATCGACGCGGTTAAACGTGGAAGGATTGGAGATTAAAACGCCATGTTGTTCTGTATGGATATCGGTAATACGAACATTGTCTTAGGAGTAACAGAGGAGGACCAGATCCTCCACCACTGGAGAATCAGGACCGAAAAGGAGACCACGGCCGATGAATTGGGCATCCTTGTGGGCACCCTGTTCCAGCGGAACGGATTACGCTTCCAGGATATCCGAGACACCATTGTCTCGTGCATGGTTCCCCCGCTGCTCAATGCCGTCGAAGAGTTTTCACGCTCCTACTTCAATGTTGAGCCGATGATTGTAGGCCCCGGCATAAAAACAGGGATGCCGATCAAATATGACAACCCCAGGGAAGTGGGTGCGGACCGGATCGTAAATGCCGTGGCAGCCTACGAAAAATATGGCACATCCCTGGTCGTGGTCGATTTCGGTACGGCCACCACCTTTGATTATATCTCGAAAGAAGGCGCTTACATGGGCGGGGCAATCGCTCCCGGAGTGATCATATCGTGTGAAGCCCTCTTTCAGGAGGCCTCCAAACTCCCGAGGGTCGAGATATTTACCCGGCCCAAGACCGTCATTGCCAAAGACACGGTCAGCAGCATGAACGCGGGCATCATCTTTGGTTATGCAGGTCTTGTGGACGGCATTGTCAACAGGATAACAAAGGAGTCCGGGGAGGCGCCCACGGTCATTGCCACGGGAGGTCTGGCGCCGCTCATCGCGGAGGTCTCGGAAACAATCGGCCAGGTCGAGGAATTCCTGACCCTCCAGGGACTTATCATCCTGTTCAGAAGAAATCAGTAAAAAGTCAAGAAAGGCGATCACATCCAGAATTGCCCATCATTAAACCGCCAAAGTTGAGGCCGGGGGATCTGATCGGCGTCATCTCGCCGGCCGGGCCTGTCGATGAATCTGAGCTGAAACCCGATCTGGAGCTGCTTGTGTCCTCCGGCTTAAAGGTTCGACCGGCGCCGCACCTCTATGACCGTCATGACTACCTGGCAGGAGATGATGATGCCAGGCTTTCCGACCTCCATGCCATGTTCCTGGACAGAGAGATCAGGGCGATTTTTTGCGCCCGGGGAGGCTACGGAAGCCTCAGATTGCTTGACAGGATTGACTATGATCTCATCACGAAACACCCCAAAATCATCGTGGGGTACAGCGATATCACCGCCCTCCTGATGGCCATTCACACAAAGACCGGGCTCATCACCTTTCACGGACCGATGGTGCGCGGGCTTTCCTCTGTTCATGACAGCAACTGGACGCATCTGTTCCGGCTCATATCATCAGATCAACCGATTTCATTCAGCCCCATGGCAGGAAATCGTCTCATTTCAGGGAGGGCAAGGGGACCCCTGATCGGGGGGAATTTGAGTCTCATCTGCCACCTCATCGGCACCCCTTTCCTCCCATCCCTTGACGGCTGCATCCTGCTTATGGAAGACAGGGGTGAACCCTTGTACCGCATTGACCGCATGCTGACGCATCTTGCATTAGCCGGCCAGTTGAAAGGGATTGCCGGTCTCATAGGGGGCGAGTTTCTTGACTGCGGCGATACGTCTGCGATCGATGATCTCTTGAATACCGTGGCATCTGATCTAAACATCCCCCTGATAACCGGGTTCCCCGCAGGACACGGCCTGAAAAATCTGGCCTTGCCCATCGGCATACCTGCCCAACTTGACACCGAGCTCATGACCCTTTCAACATTGGAAGCCTGCGTCATTTAAAAGGTGAATACATTCGACCACCCCCTTCAATATCTGTCCGTCCATATCGCCCAACATCTTGAAATTTGAGCCGATCCGTATCTTAATCGGCACAAGACGCCTCCCTCCGATCCAGGTTGAGCCGGATAGTTTTCCGATGCATTTGAAATTATCTGTCTGAAGACCTATATTTACTATGATATACTCCAGAATAATCTTTAACTCATTGGCAACCACCACTACCTCAGGTAACGGTACTCTAAAAAAATCCTACCGTTGAGGAAATAGTTGGTCATACGTGACTGAAGTCGTATAAAGTTGATGGTCCTGTAAAAGATATGTTTTCTCGCAAAGACGCAAAGAACGCCAAGAAAAGATCTTTTAATATTAACAGGTTAACTTTGCGAGCTTTGC
>CAZACO010000207.1:0-6978 GCA_964483185.1 uncultured Desulfobacteraceae bacterium | reverse complement strand
CAACGTCCAACATCGAATGAAACCATCAACTTCCGGAGACGATTGGGAAAAAGAGTTGACCTTTACCCGGTTTGACCGGATGAGCGAGAAATATCCGGACAGGACCGCCATCGTGTACCTGGGGGAGCGATTCTCGTTCGCGCGACTGCGGGATCTGAGCGAGCGCTTTGCAGGGGCCCTTGCGGATATGGGGGTCAAAAAGGGTGATCGGGTCATGATCTATGTCTCCAACTGCGCCCAATGGGTGATCGCCTTCTTAGGCATCCAGAAACTCGGCGCCGTCCTTGTGCCGGTTTCCCCCATCTACACGTCTTTTGAGATTGAATATATGATCAAGGACGCAGGAGTGGAGACCGTCATATGCCTCGATACCAATTTTTGTTACGTCAAAGAGGTCTTCTCCACCACCGGACTGAAACGCGCCATTGTGACCAATCTGGTGGACATCCTCCCTTTTTGGAAAAGATACATGGGTGCTCTCTTCGACAAAATCCCCAATGGAAAGGTGGACAAGGACAAACGTGTCCATTCCTTTTCATCCCTATTGAAACATCCGCCTCTCAGGGAGAAGGTCGAACTGGATCCACGGAACGATCTTGCCTATATCCTCTATACCGGAGGGACCACGGGTTTTCCCAAGGGGGTGCCGGGTAACCATATCGGTATGACCTCCTATGTCAACGACGTGACAGAGGATGTGGCCGGAGCGCATCTGAAGGAAGGAGAGGACGTCTATATTGCCGTGAATCCTCTTTTCCACATCATGGCCCTGGGCCTTTTTATGGCCGTCGGTCTCAACAAGGGGAATACCACCCTGCTGATGCCCGTACCCCAGGTGGATGCCATCCTCGAGAGTATTCAGCGCTATGGCGTGCGCTGGCTTCTGGGTGTGCCGGCGCTTTACCGGATGATGCTGGAAAACGATCGGATGGATCAATACGATCTGAGTTCACTGAGATACTGCTATTGCGGAGGGGATATGCTTCCCCTGGAGGTGTTCAATCGCTGGCAGGATCACACGGGTTTTCCCATCTATCAGGTCTACGGGTCCACTGAGGCGGGCCATGTGACCTACAGCCGCATCGAGAAGGAACCCAAGCCGAGCACCATCGGTCTCCCCCTGAAAAGCAGGGAGTGCATCGTGGTTAATGCGGAGACTCTGGAAAAGGTGCCCCAGGGGGAAAGTGGCGAGCTTCTGGTGACGTCCCCCTATACCCTGAAGACCTATTGGAACAAGCCGGAGGAGAGCCAACAGTCCTACGTGGAGATTGACGGCAAGATCTACTACCGTATGGGCGACTTCGTGAAACAGGACGAGGACGGGGAACTGGTCTATGTGGAGCGATCGGCGGACATCATCAAGCACAAGGCCTATCGGGTCTCCGCATCCGAAGTGGAGACCGTGCTTCAGGACCATCCCACGGTCATCGGGGCCTGTGTTGTGGGAATCCCCGATCCCAAGGTGGGTGAGCGGATCAAGGCCATCGTGGTTCTCAAGGAAGACGCCAGGGGCGTGGGCGGGGCGGAACTGATGCACTGGTGCCGGGATCGGCTGGCCTCGTACAAGGTGCCGGGTTATATTGAATTCCGGGATATGCTTCCCAAGTCCAAGGTCGGAAAGCTCCTCAGGCGTGAGATCAGGGATGAGGAGCGCCGGCGTCTCGACAAGGAAAAGGGAAAGGTATAAAGGAGGGTTCACACCATGGGGGAGAGCCCGCTGAACAACAAGCGCATCTTGGCCGTGGACGACGAACCGGATGTTCTTGAACTCCTTGAAGAACAGCTTGAGGATTTCGAGGGAATCATCCTTGACACAGCGACCGATTACCAGCAGGCCTATCACTTGATCAGATCCTGGAGCTATGACCTCGTGATCCTGGATATCATGGGCGTTCGCGGTTTTGACCTGCTCAATGCCTCCGTATCCCTCGGCTTTCCGACGGTCATGTTGACGGCGCACGCCCTGAACGTGGAAGCCCTCAGAAAATCCATCGAAATGGGGGCAAGGGCCTATATCCCCAAGGAAAAGCTGGCTGACATCACCCCGTTTCTTGAGGATGTCCTCACCCTCAGCCACAAACCCGGCTGGCAGAGACTCTTCAAGCGGTTAGGGGGATTTTTTGACAGGGCCTTCGGGTCCGAATGGCAACAGGATGAAAAGACGTTCTGGGACCAGGTTCGATCGGGTCATTATGAACCCAAACCGCTCATTTTTAAGAAATGAGTGGCACGCCACCCGTATAGCGGATGGCTTCAGGAAGGTTCCTTTCACGTGCTCCATATTTGACCCTTACGTTTCTTGGCGGGCTCTTGCTCCACACAAAGAGGCTCCCTTTTTCAGGGAGCCTCTTTGTGTGTAAATGAAAGTCTAATTTTAAGCATGACGAGCCCCTGATGTGTATCTTTCATACGGCAGGGGCATCCGGATGACTGAATCAGCCATCCGGATGTCAACCCGGCCTAATTCCAGCAGCGGCCGGGTCCGGAGTTGCCTCGAAATCCGCCGCGGCCTCCGGAGTAGCGACCGGCATTCCCGCTGTAATTGCCATCAGGTGCAACCTTGCGGGTCTCCAACCGGTAGTTGAGCCGTTTTTCCGCCATCTGGTTCCTGAGTGTGCTGATCTCCGTCTGAAGGGATTTGATTTTCGCTTCATCGGGGTTCTGTGCATTTATAAGTCTATCCAGTTCAACGTTCTTGGTCCAGATCTCATTTCTCAAAGTTTCAGTTTCGTTAAAAAATTTCCTGTCCAGCGCATCCAGTTTTTCCCGCTGATCCTGGCTCAGGGCATTGCCGCTGTAATCCCGCCAGCAGGCTCCGGGACCCCCATTGTCGCTCCACATCTGATACCCTCTTCCCCAGCCAGGTCCATGAGCGAAGACCGGGTATGCAATGACCCCTGCCAACAATAAGATGCCGATAATCGTTACCAACTTTTTCATGTGAATACCTCCTGTTTGAATGTGTTTTGGTTTTGATCTCTTATCAAAGCAATGGTCGTGCCAAATGGGGGAGCGATGAATATAACCGATTGAAACAACAATGGTATTAGGCCTGATTCCCATGGAAAGACATTTATCCATTGCCTTCAGTTACAAAAAGATGGATACTTTGTATCCAGGTTATGTACCCAGGTGGGTACAGAATACCCGGTATCGGCACGGCCAACGAAATCTGGATGAGTGGGGTTGCGGCAAATAAAAATCAAATTACACCCCCCAGAGGAGGTGGCGTGTTTTCGTCTGTCCCGGAAGCTACGCGCGTTTGAGTGCCTAAAGTTAGGGAACTTCGTGCCGTTTTTATAAACGGCAGAACCTGCCTGATGAATGATTGGTACTGTTCTTGCTGAGAAAAGGGGTATGAATCAAAAAATTCGTAAACAATCGTGGGTGGGTATACCTCCGTGGGTCATTATCGGGGCCGTCCTAATCCTGGCACCGATCTTTGTCTTTCTGACATTTGATTCCATCAAGCTTCAGAAGGAAAACACCATTGATCTCTTAAAGGAAAAGGGTGCCGCCCTCATCAGGTCGTTTGAGGCGGGCGCCCGAACAGGGATGATCGGCATGCAGTGGGGAGGCGCGCAGGTCCAACGATTGTTGTCTGAGACAGCACAGCAGCCGGACATTGCATATATTCTCATCACAGATGTTGAAGGGAGGATCCTTGCTGACAGTGATACAGCCAGGATAGGAGGAGCGTACGGGGCCGGTCTGGATTTGGCGCGGATTTCCGATTCAAGAGATATTGAATGGCGGCAGGTGACCGGGAAGGATGGATCGAATATTTTTGAGGTGTTCCGCCAGTTTTCGCCCATCAGGGAAGGTTTCCAGGGACACCATTCCGGGATGATGCGTAATGACTGGTGCCGGGGACATATGACGCGTGAAGGGGCAGAGGATGGCGCGGGCCAGGTCATCTTTGTGGGGCTGGACATGGGGCCTGTTGAAATGGCAGCCAACGAAGGGATACGCCGCAGCATTGTGATGGCCGTCACCCTCCTGCTGATCGGCTTTGCCGGTATGGTATCACTCTTCTTGGCGCAGGCCTACCGCTCAACCAGGACCTCCCTTTCAAGGGTACAGGCCTTTTCAGACCACCTGGTCAATCATATGCCGATCGGTCTGCTGGCCACTGATACGGACGAAAGGATCGCTTCTTTCAACCAGGCTGCCGAGTCGGTACTCGGATTATCGTCCGCTGACGTCATCGGAAAGCGCGTAACGGACATGCTGCCGCAGCCCCTGTTGACATTTTACAATCAGCTGAAGACCCGGGAGGGCCTCATAGACAGAGAACTGGACTGTCCGGCCCCGGGCAACAGGAAGATTCCTTTAGAAGTTATGGGCACCGCTTTGGAGGGAGAAGATGGCCTTTTTATGGGTTGGGTGATTCTCTTCAGGGACTTGAGTGAGATCCAACATCTGAAGAAAGAGATGGCAAGAAGCCAGCGCCTGGCATCCATCGGGAGACTGGCTGCCGGGGTCGCGCACGAAATACGGAATCCATTGAGTTCCATCAAAGGGTTCGCTACCTACTTCAAGGAAAGGTATGGGCAGGTCCCGGAGGATAAAAAAACCGCAGAGATCATGATCCAGGAGGTAGAGCGGTTGAACCGGGTGATCAGTCAGCTTCTGGAGTTTGCCCGACCGATGACGATCCGGAAAAGATCAACCCCCCTTGATGACACCGTACAGGACTCTCTGAAGATGGTCGAGGAGGACGCCCGCGCAAAGGGAATCCGTGTCAGCTTTAAGGGGGATCCTCACACAAAAGAGGTCTTCATAGACCCTGACAGGATCAAACAGGTCCTGTTGAACCTCTACCTGAACGCCATTGAAGCGATGGAGGATGGAGGTTCCCTTTCCGTGGAGGTTGTGCGGGATGACGATGAAAGGCATTTTAAGATTCATGTATCGGATACCGGAAAAGGGATCAAAAAAGAGGATTTGCCCCATCTGTTTGATCCCTATTTTACGACCCGATCTTCAGGTACGGGTCTCGGTCTGGCCATCGTCCATAACATCATCGAGTCCCATGGGGGTGAGGTCCGTGTGAAGAGCCGCTATGGCGAGGGTACGACCGTCATCCTTCGACTGTCTGATGAAAAAGAGGTGTGAGGTTTGAGTTCGCATGAAAAAGGGAAAAACGGTTTTAGTGGTAGATGATGACCGCGCCCACCGCACCATGTTGCGCACCCTCCTTGCCGGATGGGGGGTTGAGGTCGATGAGGCGGATGATGGTCGGACAGCCATCGATCAGGTGCACGGCCGTCCTTTTGACCTGATACTGATGGACATCCGAATGATCAACGTCTCCGGTCTCGAGGCCTTAGCCGAGATCAGGGCGTATAATCCGGCGATTCCGATCATTATCATGACCGCTTATTCCTCCGTAGAGACGGCAGTGGAGGCCCTCAAGAAAGGGGCATATGACTACCTCACCAAGCCCCTCGATTTTGATGAATTGCGCCTGGTGATGGAAAGGGCCATGGACCACAGCCAGCTCAAAGAGGAAAACCGGATCCTGAAAGAGACCCTCGGGAGTCAATTCGATACCCGGAATATCATCGGACGGAGTGAGGCCATGGTCAAGCTCCTGGAAACAGTGGCCCAGGTCGCCCCTTCAGAGGCCACGGTTCTGATAACAGGCGAATCGGGGGCCGGCAAGGAGTTGGTCGCGGGTGCGGTCCATTTCAACAGCCCTCGAAAAGCCGGCCCCTTTGTGAAGATGAACTGTGCAGCCGTGACAGAGACCCTCCTCGAGTCGGAACTGTTCGGCCATGAAAAGGGGGCCTTCACAGGGGCCCATAAACGGAAGGAGGGGAAATTCCGGCAGGCGGATGGGGGGACGATCTTCTTGGACGAGGTGAGTGAGATGTCGTTGGCCATGCAGGTCAAACTGCTGCGGGTCCTTCAGGAGAGAGAATTCCCCCGGGTGGGGGGGGAAGATTCAATCAGAGTGGACGTCAGGGTCATTGCCGCTACGAACAAGACCCTCATGCAGGAGGTCGAGGCGGGAAGGTTCCGGGAGGACCTCTATTACCGGCTGAATGTGGTGACCCTGAATGTACCGGCCCTGCGTGATAGAAGCGAGGATATCCCCCTGTTAGCCGGGCATTTTCTGAACATGTTCGCCGAGAAGAATCACAAACGGCTGAGAGGGTTCTCCCCTCAAGCCATGGACCGGCTGTTGCGATACCATTGGCCCGGAAATGTCCGGGAGTTGATGAATGCGGTGGAAAGGGCGGTGGTCCTTTCGAGGTACGAATACATCGATGAAGAGGATCTTCCTTTTGCTGTCAAGGAGGGATCGCCGGACGATACCACGGGTATGGCCCCGCATATTTCTGAACAAGGGGTCTCGTTAGAAGATATGGAAAAGGAGACCATACTGAAAACCCTGGAATCCACCCATGGAAACAAGAGCGAAGCGGCCAGGCGCTTGGGGATCACCCGCAAGACCCTTCACAAAAAGCTCAAGAAATACGGGGCAATGCCCGTGCGGTCACCCAAAGGGTGAGGCCCCGCTTATTGTGTCCGCCGAAGTGAAGGTTATATCAGCTGATTTTTAATCCCATTCGCTTCAATAACTTGAGCAAATGGTACAGAAAGCGCAGCCATAAACGCTGCGTGTACTTGCGACGCCTGGACAGTAACACCTCTAAATTCCACGTCTCTCGTTGCACAAGCATCAGAAACCAAAAGAATACGAAAACCCAAATCGAAAGCGGCCCGTACTGTTGTGTCGATACACATGTGAGTCATCGCACCGCAAACAATGATCTTCTCAACTCTTAAGTCATGCAGCTGATCTAACAAAGAAGTATTTCTGAAGCTATTAGGGAAGTGTTTCTGAATTACTGACTCACCCATTTTCGGAGTTACACTTTCGTGTATTTCAACACCAGATGTTTCAGGCAAGAAAAAGGTTGCTCCGGGTCTGTCTGATATGTGCTGGATGTGAAAAATCGGCATATT
>CAZACO010000206.1:0-6998 GCA_964483185.1 uncultured Desulfobacteraceae bacterium | reverse complement strand
CTGAATGAAATACGATCCCATTGTTAAACAAGACGTTCGTCAGATGGCTGTTGTGCCGAACCTCGCAGATTACGAAAAAGAAAGACGAGATTTCGGGTGGGAAGATATCGGCCGGGAACTCGGAGGAGGTGATGGCGGCTCGTTGAATATCGCGGTTGAGGCGATCGACCGGCACATAACGACCCCGATCAGAAACAAGGTGGCCCTCTACTGGGAAGGAAGCCATGGAGAGAGCGAGGAATACACGTTCCTTGATCTGCACCGGCTGACCAACCGTTTCGCCAATGTCCTGAGAGGCCTGGGGGTCAGGAAAGGTGACCGGATTTTCACCTACGGTGACAGAATTCCTGAAATCTATATCTCTCTTATTGGAGGCCTTAAGGCCGGGGGGGTCATCGGGCCTCTTTTTTCGGCCTTTGGACCGGATGCGGTAAAGGACCGTCTCGGTGATTGCGAGGCAAGCGTAGTCATTACCACGCCAAGACTTGCAACCATCGTGAAAGAGATCTTTGAACAACTGCCCGCCCTTAAAACCATCGTCATCATCAACCGGAGAAACAGGCCCTATGAACTGGGAAAGAGAGAAGTCAGCTACGAAACCCTCATGAAAGACGCATCCGATGCGTTTGATATCGACAAAACGGACAAAGAAGATTACGCCATCATTCACTACACATCCGGGACCACGGGCAAGCCAAAGGGGGTGGTGCATGTCCATCAGGCCATCGTCGGACACTATGCCACGGCCAAATATGTGCTGGACCTTCACCCTGAAGACATCTACTGGTGTACGGCTGATCCGGGATGGGTGACCGGTACCTCATACGGTATCTTCGGTCCGTGGTCAAACGGCATATCCCAGGTGGTGTATGAAGGGGGTTTCCGGGCCAGCAACTGGTACAAGGTCATCGAAAAATACCGGGTGACGGTCTGGTATTCGGCGCCGACGGCGATCCGGATGCTGATGAAGGCCGGGGAAGAGGTTGTAAAAAAATATGATCTGAGCAGCCTGAGATACCTCTGCAGCGTGGGTGAACCCCTGAACCCCGAGGCCATTATCTGGGGTAACAAGGCGTTCGGGCTCCCCTTTCACGATAACTGGTGGCAGACAGAGACCGGGTGTATCCAGATCGCCAATTATCCGGTGCAGGATATCCGCCCGGGCTCCATGGGAAGACCCTTCCCGGGCGTTATTGCCAGCATCTTGGATGACACATATGAAAAAGAACTCTCTCCCGGAGAAGAGGGGCATCTGGCCCTCAGAGCGGGCTGGCCCTCCATGTTCAGGACCTTCTGGAACCAACAGGAACTGTATGAGTCCAAGTTCCATAACGGCTGGTACATCACGGGAGATCGGGCCACCATGGATGAGGATGGATATTTCTGGTTTGTGGGGAGGGCCGACGATGTCATCAACACGGCAGGGCATCTCGTGGGTCCCTTCGAGGTGGAGAGCGCCCTTGTGGAACACCCTGCAGTGGCCGAGGCCGGCGTCATCGGGATACCCGATCCCCTGGCAATGGAAGTGGTGAAGGCCTTTGTTTCCCTCAAAGACGGCTACGAACCCTCTGATGAGCTGATGAGAGACATCAAGAAATTTGCCCGCAAAAAACTCCACGCCGTGGCCTGCCCGAGAAAAATCGAATTTCTCCCCGGCCTGCCCAAGACCAAGAGCGGCAAGATCATGAGGCGCCTCCTCAAGGCAAGGGAGTTAGGACTGCCCGAGGGGGATACCTCCACCCTGGAGGAATAAGGGCCCTAAGAACTCGAGTCTTGCATCCCCCCGCAAGACCTTCCAGGCGATTGCTACTCACTCAACCAGAGCCTGGTTTCGGGAGATTCCTCCATGATCTTTTCCTTGGCTCCCAGATAGGTCTTAAACCCGCCGCTCAGACTCCTTGACTTGAACCCGTTCTGCACCAAAACCCGATGCCCCAGATAGGCCCTGAGACCTATGGCACAATAGGGGATATAGCTCTTTTCTCTGTCCAGATCCTGGATCTTATGGCGCAACTCGGGGAGAGGGATATGTAACGCCCCTTTGATATACCCGGCTTTTTCCAGTTCGTCCTTATTCCGAAGATCGATGAAGACCTCTTTATCGTGATCCACATCTCCCATCTCATTCCACAGGATAATGTCCAGGTCTCCCTTTAAGATATTTGAGGCCACAAATCCGGCAATGTTGATCGGGTCTTTGGCCGATGAATAAGGGGGAGCGTAGGCCAGTTCGAGTTCCTCAAGATCATAGACGGTCATTCCCCCCTTTATGGCCGTGGCCAGCACGTCAATACGTTTATCAACCCCGTCCATCCCGACGATCTGGCCGCCCTGGATCTTTCCGTTACCAGGGGAAAAAATGAGTTTGATGGCCATCATCTGGGCGCCGGGATAGTAGGAGGCATGGGATCCGGAATGGGTATAGCTCACCGTGTGGGGGATGTTGTGTTGGCGCAGGATCTTTTCATTCGCGCCCGTAGCGGCGATGGTCATGTCAAAAAGCTTGACCACCGACGTGCCGAGGGTGCCTTTGAAAATGGATTTTCTTCCCATGGCATTATCCGCGGCGATGCGGCCCTGCTTGTTTGCCGGGCCTGCCAGGGCGGTAATGGTGGGCATGCCGGTGACATAATCCCGTACCTCCACCGCATCTCCAACAGCGAAAATATCGGGATCAGAGGTCATCATCATGGCGTTCACCTGAATACTCCCCCTTTGACTGATCTCAAGACCGGCCTCCCTGGCGAGCCTGTTTTCCGGCCGGACCCCTATGGACATGATGACCATGTCGCAGGAGATCTCATCTCCCCTATCGGTTGAGACGATGATCTCCTCTCCCCTGTTTGAAAAGGCGGTGACACCGCACCCCAGCCGACAGATAATACCTTTTTCCTTGAGATGGGCGTGCACGATGGCCGCCATCTCATAATCGAGGGGCGCCATGACCTGATCGAGTTTCTCCACGATGGTCGTTTTAACGCCCCTTTCCACAAGGTTTTCCGCCATTTCAAGCCCTATGAAACCGGCCCCTACGACCACCGCGGACCCAGGGTTCCTGGCATCCACATAGGCCTTTATACGATCGGAATCAGGGATGTTACGCAGGTGAAATATGTTCTTAAGATCAAGTCCCTCGATCGGAGGCTTGACCGGCTCGGCACCCGGAGAGAGGATGATCTTGTCGTAGGATTCAGTGTAGGTTTCCCCGGTCACCCGGTTTTTTACCTCCACTTCCCTATTTTTTCGATCGATCCTTACGACCTCTGAAAAGATCCTGATATCGAGATGGTATCTCTTCTTGAATGCCTCAGGGGTCGTTACCAGAAGGTCGCTCCTCTTTTTGATAACCCCCCCGATATAATAGGGAAGACCACAGTTGGCAAAGGAGATATGTTCTCCCCTCTCAAAGATGATAATCTCGGCCCGCTCATCCAGCCTTCGTGCCCTGGCCCCGGCCGTGGCGCCGCCTGCAACGCCTCCGATGATGAGTAATTTTGTCGTCATAACAACGAACCCCCCAATGACTAATTTTTCTATAAGATAAGTGCCTAAAGTTTACCCCGTTAAATGCGAAGCCTATTTATCTGGGGTGAGCTAAAGTGTCTAAAGTTCCTAACGCGGATAGCCGCAACTAAAGATTTATCACACAGAGACACAAAGCACACAAAGGGTTTTTTCTTTAAACCGCCAAAAAAATGCCCGTCTCTTTGTGTTCTTGGTGGCTTCGTGTGAGTCAAGAAAGATTTATCATACAGAGCCACAAAGAGATTTTCTTCTTTTCTGTGACAGAAGACCAAGGAATAACGTACTAAAGTTACCCCGTGACATCCGCCTTGGCCCGTTAAATTGGTGGAACCACAGCGAAGCGCATTTAACCGGGGTTCCAAAAATAACGCAACGTTCGAGGAAAACCCGGTCCAAAAATAAGGCTCGGCAATTCGGCAAAAAATATGGGGTCCCTTCTGGTCTGTGAAAACAGGATCTGTCTTTATAGATGGCGATAGATGAGAAGTCAATATAGTGTGCTTCCAAGATCCTTTCTCCATGTCCCATTGTGTCCTGATTTTTTTTTCTGCAACGGGTAGCTGATCTGATTTCACAGGGATAGCGGCAGAAGTGTATAAACCGAAGACGCACGCGGACTGACCCGCACAGTCAGAATACATACCCTTTAAAAAGAACTTGATTTCTCGATACTGAAGCGTATGATAACTCATATGATTAACAAGTCTTTTTAGACTCTGAATCGAGGTATGCCGTGGCAAGTCAACTACCACCCCTAAAAGGGGTGGCTTGAATAGTGACCCTTCTTAAAGGGTCTTTGACAAAACAATTTCTCACCGCAGAGGCTCAGAGGTCGCTGAGTCCAGACTACTTACACTCCCGAATTCAAGCTTAGCTGAGTAGTCTTCCATTGCCGTCCTCCCTGCCCCGTGAAATGCGGAGCTTATTTCTCTGGGGTCAACGGCAATGGAAAAATCATTCCCCTTTGCGCTCTCCGCGTCTTTAGTCCCGCCTAGCGGGACGGGCGGTGAAAAACACTCTCTCACTTACCCGCTTAGTCCCGCTGGAGCGGGACTGGGACCATCAGCATAGCTGAAGGCTTAGGACGTGAGTTAATGGCTGGTTCAAAATTCGGTACTGATACCGACGCGTTACCGCGTAAGTGGCGCGTCATCCACATGGTCGTGCCCTGGTTTCCCGGTAAGGCCGATTCCGTTCATGAATGGACATCAACCGGTAGAAGAGGAGATCTGTGATGGCGGAGAGATTTGTAAGTGAAAAAAATTTGAGATTTATGCTGTATGACGTCTTCGACGTGGAGTCCCTGCTGGCGTACCCCGCCTATTCGGAGCACAGCCGGGAGACGGTGGATATGATCCTCGAAACCGCGCTGAAGATCGGGCGGGACATCTTGAAGCCTTGCTTCGAGGAGATGGACAAGACCCCCCCGGAACTGGTAGGTGATGAGGTTCGGGTGCACCCGACGGTCCGCACCTTGATGAAGGAATGCGGGGAAGGCGGTTGGATCGCTGCCACGGGACCCATGGAATTCGGAGGTCTCCAGCTTCCGATCACCGTCGGGAGCATGTCCCGGTTCGTTTTCAGTGCGGCCAACTACTCCGGGAGCGTTTACATCGGCTTGACCTTTGGGGCGGCCCATCTCATCACCTCTTTCGGGAGTCAGGAGCTTATCGATGCCTATGTCCCCAATATGTTCGCCGGGAAGTGGCAGGGTACCATGGCGCTGACCGAACCCCAGGCCGGCAGTTCCCTTGCGGATATCACCACCACCGCGGAACCCACGGAGGACGGGTATTACCGGATAAAGGGACAGAAGATCTTCATATCGGCGAGCGACCACAATGCGGTAGACAACGTGGTCCATCTCCTCCTGGCCAAGATCAAGGGGGCACCCCCGGGGGTCAAAGGCATTTCCCTGTTCGTGGTGCCCAAGCGGCGCCCGGCCGAAGGGGGAGACCTGGTTCCCAATGATGTCACGACGGCCGCCATTTACCACAAACTGGGGTACCGGGGGGCGCCCATCCTGCAACTGGGATTCGGAGAGAATGCCGACTGCCGTGGATACCTCGTGGGAGAGCCCCACAAAGGCCTGGCCTACATGTTCCAGATGATGAACGCGGCCCGCATCGACGTGGGCATCGGCGCAACCGGCATCGCCTCGGCCGCCTATTACGCAGCCCTGGAATACAGCAGGGAGCGGCCTCAGGGCAGGAAATTGACCTCCAAGGATCCCACCCTTCCCCAGGTACCTATCATCCAGCATCCGGATGTGAAGCGGATGCTTCTGTTTCAGCGTGCCGTCGTGGAGGGCTCCCTGTCGCTGCTCTTTCAGTGCAGCAGGTATGCGGACCTTGAGAAGGTGACCGAAGGAGAGGAAAAGGAGACATACGGACTTCTGCTGGATCTCCTGACCCCGGTGGCCAAGAGCTATCCCTCGGAAATGGGCATTCACGCCGTCAGCCAGGGCCTTCAGTGCCTGGGCGGCTATGGCTACTGCGACGAATTCCCCCTGGAACAGCACTATCGGGACGCGCGGATCCACCCTATCCATGAGGGCACTACCGGCATCCACGGCATTACCCTCCTCGGCAGGAACATACCGATGAAGGGCGGCAAGGCGTTTCAGCTCTACCTGGAGGAAGTCCGCTCCGTCATTAGGGAGGCCGAGGAGGACGGCGAGCTGGCGCCTCAGGCCCGGGAACTGGAATCCGCACTGGCCAAGCTGGAAGAGGTCACCCGCCACCTCCTGGGGATTGCGGCCAAGGGGGAAATGGAGCTGTTTCTGGCGGATGCGACCCTTTACCTGGAACTGTTCGGCATTGTCGCCGTTGCATGGCAATGGCTGCTGCAGGCCCTTGCGGTTCGGAAACGGGCAAGAGGGGATCTGAGCGAGGCCGATGCCGATTTTTTCCAGGGCAAACTGGTTGCCTTTCGCTACTACTTCGGATACGAGCTGCCAAAGGTGGAGGGCCTGTGCAAACGACTGCTGACAAGCGACGGCCTGACCGTGAGCATGACGGCGAACTGCTTTAACGATTAGGGCTCGCGCAAGAATAAGTGCCCAGAATTGGCGCCCAGGTTTAGGTTAGATTTGGCTGCGCCGATTGAGCAAAACCACAGGAATAGCCCCGCTGTAGCGGGGTTTCGAGGATCTTGCGATTGAGGCGCGGTCGAAGATGAACTGAAGATGGGATGCGAAAATGTGAAATTATTTTTGCGCGAGCCCTTAGCCTGGACCTCTATCATAAAAATATCCATACATGCAGCTCAGGGACATCAGCAAGGAAATAACTTGACATATTGATGAAGCATGAAGCCGCCTCGCCTGGAATATTGACTCATGTGCAGACTGCGAGACATCCTAAAATAATTCATTATTAACACGCTGAAATAAAGTTATTTGACAATTTAAGGACGCACCTCAAGACCACTACAAGTGATAGGAGAAACACTCATGGGCCATTCAAACGACA
>CAZACO010000205.1:0-7006 GCA_964483185.1 uncultured Desulfobacteraceae bacterium | reverse complement strand
TTGGCGTTCTTGGCGTCTTTGCGAGAAAACATACTTTTTACGGGACCATCAAAAGATAGGTTGCGGATTGCAGGTCGAATCCCTAACACCTTACGCCTTACGCCTCGGGCTTCAGAATGAGCATGCCTAAGGGGGGGAGGCGAAGGCTGACGGAATAGGGCTGATTGTGCCAGGGCCGCGGATCGGCCGTCACACCCCGGCCAAGCCCTATGTTGCTCCCGCCGTAGCAGGCGGCATCCGAATTCATCAACTCCTGATAGGCGCCTTCTTTCGGCACACCGATACGATAATCCATCCGTGGGACCGGCGTGAAATTGAAGACAAAGACCAGGGTCTGACCGGGGGACCGGCCCCTTCGGATAAAGGAAACCACATTGGCGTCCGTGTCCCTGAAATCGATCCATTCAAAACCCGCAGGATCAAAGTCCCGTTCGTAGAATGCCGGTTCTGAGAGATAGAGCCGGTTGAGATCCCGTATAAGCCGCTGAAGGCCTGCGTGCATATCATACTGGAGAAGGTCCCAAGGGAGCTGTTCGTCATGATTCCATTCAGACCATTGACCCAGTTCCCCACCCATAAAGAGGGTCTTTTTGCCCGGCTCACCATACATATATCCGAAAAGGAGCCGGAGATTGGCGAATTTCTGCCAGTCGTCCCCCGGCATCTTGGACAGGAGGGAGGCCTTGCCGTGGACTACCTCGTCGTGGGACAGGGGAAGGATGAAATTTTCATGAAATGCGTAGAGGAGAGCAAAGGTCAGCTTGTCCATATGAAAACGGCGATGGACCGGGTCTTTGGACATGAAGGTAAGCATGTCGTGCATCCAGCCCATGTTCCACTTGAAGAGAAAGCCGAGCCCGCCCAGATGCACCGGCCGGGTCACTCCCGGCCAGGCAGTGGATTCCTCGGCAATGGTGACCACTCCCGGAAAGCGGCCGAAGACCTCCTTATTGAGGGTCTTGATGAATTCAATGGCCTCGAGGTTTTCCCTCCCGCCGTAACGGTTCGGGATCCATTCCCCCTCCTCGCGGGAGTAGTCCAGGTAGAGCATGGATGCCACCGCATCCACCCGCAACCCGTCAATATGGTATGTGTCGAGCCAGAAAAGGGCATTGGCCACCAAGAAATTTCTGACCTCATTGCGGCCGTAGTTAAAAATAAGGGTGCCCCAATCCTTCTGGATCCCCTGACGCGGGTCGGCGTGTTCGAACAGGTGGGTTCCGTCGAAGTATTCAAGGGCATAACTATCCTTAGGGAAGTGGGCCGGGACCCAGTCCAGGATGACGCCGATCCCTTCAGCATGGCAACGGTTCACCAGATACATCAGATCGTCGGGGGTGCCGTATCGGGACGTGGCTGCATAGTAACCGGTCACCTGGTATCCCCATGACCCGTCAAACGGGTGCTCGGCCAAGGGGAGGAACTGGATATAATTGAACCCCATATCCTTGACATACGGGACCAACTCCTCGGCCGCTTCCCGGTATGTCAGCCACGCCTGAGCAGGGTTTTCTTCTCCAGCCCGCCAGCGCCATGACCCTAAGTGGACCTCGTAGATGGCCATCGGCCGAGTCAAGGCATCCTGCGCGGATCGGAATGCCATCCAGTCTTCATCGGTCCACTCAAATCCGCTCAAATCATAAACCATGCAGGCTGTCTTGGGCCGTTTTTCAAAACAGAAGGCAAAGGGATCGGCCTTGATGAAAATCGTACCGTCCGGGCCGCGAATCTCGAATTTGTACAGGAGCCCCGGTCCTAAATGGGGCACAAAAAGCTCCCATACCCCTGACGACCCCCGGCAACGCATCCCATGCCTGCGCCCGTCCCACTGGTTGAAGTCGCCCACCACACTCACGCGGGCCGCGGATGGTGCCCAGAGCGCGAACAGAACCCCTGAAACCCCCTGTTGACGCATAGGGTGTGCCCCGAATTTTTCATAAATCTCGTAGTGGTTGCCCTGGTTAAACAGGTAGAGGTCATACTCTGACAAGACAGGAGAAAAGGAATAGCAGTCATAAAAGGTGGATATCAGGCCTGCGCCGAAATCCACCTTGAGCCGATACGGCGCAATCTCCCTTTCTCCCTTGAGGACCTTCTCGAAGAGCCCGGCCTTTTCAACCAAAGGCATTTCAATTTCTCTTCCGGGATCAAGGTCGAGGGCCGCCACCTTACCTGCCCCCGGCAGAAAGGCCCGCACCACCACGCCCGGGCCCGAGTCCAGCGGGACCGGATGGACACCCAGCACGCCAAAGGGGTCCGTCATTTGACCGGAAATGAGAGCCTTTAATTCCTCAGTCCTCAATGTGCTATGAGTTTTAACGATCATATCAATAGCCCCTCACCCATCTCATTCGCAGATTACACAGATGACGCCGATTTTTCAAACGAACAAATACGCTGTGCATCCAGCCAGGCTTCAATCATCAATCATCAATCGTCAATCACAGATCACGCCCACGTGACCAGGCCCATAAAAAACCTGTTTTCGAGTCTGTGCTGGCTGGGCATGACACGCACCGTGTATCCGAAGCGGCCCGTCTTTTGGCACGAGACCTGGCCGCGATAGAGGTGAAGACCGTCTGCTGATTCAACGGCCTCTAAGGGGACCGTATTCTGTTCGATAAAATCACCATTCGGGTCCATCCGGCCGTAATAGGCGTCCACGGTCACATCTTCCGGCGACAGGAGGCCCAATCTGACCCGGGCGGTCACATCAATCCGGTCTCCCACAGGTCTTTCCAGCACGTCATCAGAGAGGACCTCTTCCACAGAGACCTCATGCCATCCTGTCCTGACCTTCTGGAGCCACGTAGAAAGACTCTGGGCACCCGCAAAGTCATTGCTGCACAGAGAGTTGAAACGCCTGGCAGAGGGGAGGTAGTAGCGGTTCATATATTCCTGAACCATCCGGTGGGAGTTGAATATGGGGACCAGGCGGCTGAGCCCGGCCTTCATTTTCTCCACCCACTCTCTTGGGATATCGGCCTGGCCCCGCCGGTAAAAGAGGGGGATGATCTCCTTTTCAAGGCAGTTGTAGAGGTCCTGGCTCTCGATATCGTCCTGGGCCTCATGATTCTGATAGACCTCACCACGACCGATTGCCCAGCCAAAGTCCCGGTGGTACCCTTCATCCCACCAGCCGTCTAATACACTCAGGTTCAGAGACCCGTTGGCCAATGCCTTCATACCGCTCGTCCCGCAGGCCTCTAAGGGCCGGCGGGGGGTGTTCAGCCAGAGGTCGCTTCCCGATACCAGGTGGAGTGCTACATCAATATTGTAGTCCTCTAAAAAGATGATACGCCTCCGGAAGCGTTCCTGCCTGCCGAAATGAACGATCCTTTTGATGAAATCCTTCCCTTCATTATCCATCGGATGGGCCTTGCCGGCGACGATGATCTGGACCGGGTGCTCGGGATGGTTGACGATCCGATCGAGGCGCTCCGGGTCCGTGAAAAGGAGCGTGGCCCGCTTGTATGTGGCAAAACGACGGGCGAACCCGATGGTCAGGGCCTCGGGAGAGAGGACCTCGGCCGCGGCCCGGATCTCCTCGTTGGATGCCCCCCGGCGGGCAAGCTGCCGACCCAGACGGTAGCGGGTATAGCTCACCAGATGTTCCCTCCGGCGTTCGCGGGCGCGCCACAGTTCGGTTGCCGGGATCTGTTCTATCTGCTCCCACACCCGCTGGTTATCAGGGTCTTCATTCCAGTCCGGCCCGAGATAGCTGTCAAAAAGCCCGGCCATATCTTCGGAACTCCAGGTAGCGACATGGATCCCGTTTGTTATGTAGTCTATCGGCACATCCTCCACCGGGTGCCGGTGCCAGATCTTATGCCACATGGCCCTGGAGACCTCTCCGTGAAGCCTGCTCACACCGTTAACATGGGCGGAGAGTCTCAGGGCCAGGGTCGTCATGCCAAAGGGTTCGGATTCATTTCTTGGCTCCAGGCGGCCGTAACCTAACAAGACTCTGAAATTGATTCCCAGTTCTTTGGCATACTGCTCTAAGTAGTCCCTGACCAGGGCAGGATCGAACGTATCGTTTCCGGCAGGGACCGGCGTGTGGGTGGTGAAAACAGTGGCGGCAATGACGATTTCACGGGCCGCGTCAAAAGAGAGTCCTTTTTCCTTTCTCAGGAGGTTGATCCGCTCCAGGGCAGAAAATGAGGAATGCCCTTCATTCATGTGAATCACCGTGGGCGCGATGCCGAGGGCCTTTAACGCCCTGATACCCCCGATGCCTAGGACGATCTCCTGTCTCAGCCGCATCTCCCTGTCCCCGCCGTAAAGCTGGGCCGTGGTCCCGCGAAACTCCGGCGGATTGTCCTGGACATTGGTATCCAACATATAAAGGGAAATTCTTCCTACGGCCACGCGCCAGACGGCGATCCTGACCGGCGCTCCCTTGAAGTCAACCGAAACCTGGAGCGGCTTTCCGTCCGGCCCAGGGACCTGAGTGACCGGCATATTGGCAAAATCATTGAGCGGGTAGGTCTCCATCTGCCATCCGTCCGAGCTGAGGTACTGACTGAAATACCCCTCTTGATAAAGTAACCCTACGCCCACCAGGGGAACATTCAGATCACTGGCAGACTTGAGGTGATCCCCGGACAGGATGCCAAGGCCCCCGGAATAGACCGGAAGGCATGACGCCAGGCCGAACTCGGCCGAGAAATAGGCGACCTGGATCGGGAAGTCCGGGGAATAATCGTCTGAATGGATCCGCGGCTGAGAGATGTAGCGATCAAAGTCATTATTCACCCGCTCCAACTTGGCCAGGAAGCCCTGGTCTTCGGATAATTCATTCAAGCGTTCCTGGCTGACCAGACCCAGCATCATGACCGGATTGTACCCGCACGCGCTCCAGAGCCCCGGGTCGATCCGTTGAAAGAGCTCCCGGATCTCGCTTTTCCAGCTAAAGCAGAGATTGTAAGCCAGCTTCCTGAGCGGGGCCAACCGATCGGAGAGGTTGGGGACAACACGATATTCGACCTTGGCCTTCATTTATTACACCTCAAATGGCTGACACGGAAATCAGCGTGAAAAATGTTTATAGGTTCAAGGTTCATAAGTTCATAGGTTACGAAAAATTTTCTTTCGTCACAATGGTAATCCCGCGGCGGGTCACGGTGAAACGTTCCCGGTCCATCTTGGGATGGTACCCTATTTCAGTGTGGGGAGGGATCTGGACCCCTTCTGCAATGATGGCCTTCTTGATCCGGGCATGACGACCGACCGCCACGTTTTCCATGATGACCGATTCTTCTACCAAGGCCCAACTATGGACAAACACGTTGTACGACAGCACACTGTTCCTGACCACCCCGCCGCTGATGATGGAGCCGTGGGCCACTAAGGAATCTAAGGCCCGCCCTGCCCTGGCATCCGGTCCCCATTCCTGGGAAAAGACGGTCTTGACCGGAGGATTCTGGCGCTGAAAGGTCCGAATGGGCCAGAGCCGGCCGTACATGTTGAAATAGGGGTCCACCCCGGTCAGGTCCATGTTGGCATTCCAGTAGGCATCCAGGGTCCCCACATCCCGCCAGTAGGATGAATCCCTTGCATGATCGACCCGTTTTTCCCTGAGTATCCCCTCTTCATCCGTGTATAAAATTACATCCCGGATCTTGTTCTCCCGTCGATACGGATAGGCCATGAGACGGTGGCTGTCGAGGATTTCCGGCAGGATGTGCTTACCGAAGTCGGTTTGTGCGCTCCTGGACAAGAGGTCAATCAGGACCTCGGTCTTGAAGATATATACGCCCATCGATGCCAAGACGTGATTTCTGTCTCCCGGGATGGTTGAGGGATCCTTTGGCTTTTCCTGGAATCCGGTTATCCGGAAACCTTCGTCCACCTCCACAATACCGTACTGGCTTGCGGTTTCTTTTCCCAGTTCCTTGACAGCGATGGTCACGTCCGCGTTGTGGGCCACATGGTATTCCTTGAAGCGGCCGTAGTCCATCTTGTACACGTGGTCCCCCGAAAGGACCAGGACATGCTCCGCAGATTCCTGCTCGATCAGGTAGGCGTTCTGTCGAATGGAGTCGGCGGTCCCCTGGTACCATTTCTCTCCCTGCATCATCTGGGGCGGGGCGATCTTGAGATAATGTCCCAGGTCCTGGCTGAAGATATTCCACCCCCGTTCCAGATGCTGCATCAGGGTCTGGGATTTGTACTGGGGAAGGACGATGATCTTGTATATTTCAGAGTTGATGCAGTTGGAGAGGGTCAAGTCGATGAGCAGATAAATCCCCCCAAAGGGGATGGCCGGCTTTGACCGGTGTTTGGTCAACGGCATCAGCCGCTCCCCCCTCCCTCCTGCCATCACGATGGCCAGAATATTTCTCATCGTTTCGCTTGCCTCCCGGGCAGATAGGCCCTTTCAACTCCCGAAAACGGGCCGCAGGGATGTTGCACCTATTCCTCGCGCACCACGACCCTGACCATCCGGTCTCCCTGTTGAATCTCGTTGACGACCTCCTCCCCTTCAACCACCCTGCCGAACACCGTGTGCATCCCGTCCAGGTGCGGCTGGGATGAATGGGTGATAAAGAACTGACTCCCGTTGGTGTTCGGCCCGGCGTTCGCCATCGAGATTACGCCCGCCTCGTGTCTCAGAGGGTTCTCCTTGAGCTCATCGTCAAACCTGTAGCCAGGTCCCCCTCTCCCCGTACCCGTCGGGTCCCCGCCCTGGATCATGAAATCGCTGATGACCCGGTGGAACGTCACCCCGTCGTAGAAGCCCTCCTGGGCCAGAAAGAAAAAGTTATTGACCGTTTTGGCGGCATGCTGCGGATAGAGTTCCAACTCGATGGCCCCTCTATCGGTTTCTATCGTTGCCCGATAGGTCTTCTGCGGATCAATCTGCATTTCGGGTGGGCCGTCCCACTGCTTTTCAGTCATAAAATCATTCCTCCTCGGGAAAAAGTATCGTAACCGTTCACGGGTTCAAAGGTTCAGGGGTTCAAGGCTGCAATTCTGTCCTTTTCCTTAACCCTGAACGTTG
>CAZACO010000204.1:0-7024 GCA_964483185.1 uncultured Desulfobacteraceae bacterium | reverse complement strand
GCCCTATACTCTATCCCCTAAAAATAGCGGCCTCGTGAAAGATCTGAAACTGGATCGGAATCCCAACGGACCGAGGAAATAGAGACATGGCCAAGATCATATCTGTTCATTCATTCAGGGGGGGGACCGGGAAATCCAATACATCGGCGAATCTGGCGGCCCTGTACGCCATGGAGGGTCTCAGGGTGGGGGTGGTTGACACGGATATTCAATCGCCTGGCATCCATGTGATTTTTGGTTTGAACGAGGATGATGTGGTCTATTCCCTGAATGATTATCTCTGGGGCAAATGTGCCGTTGAACAGACCGCATGTGATGTGAGCGGTGTTCTGAAGAAATCGTGCAGCGGGGCGGTATATCTTATCCCGTCCAGCGTCAATGCTGCTGATATCGCGAGAGTCCTGCATGACGGATACGACATCGATCTTCTGAGCGATGGCTTCAGGGACCTGATAGCAGGGCTGGGTCTGGATGTCCTGGTGATTGATACCCATCCCGGTCTGAACGAGGAGACCCTGCTTTCCATTGCCATTTCAAACGCCCTGCTGGTGGTCATGCGTCCCGACTATCAGGATTATCAGGGAACCGGATTGACCGTTGAGGTGGCACGGGAGCTTGAGGTGCCCCAAATGATGATCCTCATCAATAAGGCCCCTGCAACATTTGATGTGGAACAGATCCGTCAGACGGTTTCCCGCACCTATAACTGCCCGGTGGCAGGCGTTATCCCCCATTCCGATGAAATGATGAGCCTTGCCAGCCATGACATCTTTGCGGTTCGGTATCCTGATCATCCGATTGTGGCCGAGCTGCAATATGTGGCAAGGGCCTTGATCCGTTAACCGGATAATGGGTCCCCGGCACATGCCATCAAACAAATGGATCAAAACGGCCGGTACATGCATCGCTGTGGGATGCCTTTACGGGTTTGCCAATTTCCTGTCGGGAAAGGTGTATCTTCCGGGATGCACATTTGCCGAACTGAGGCCCCAGGTGGCCCTCCCCATGTTTATCGGCATCCTGTACGGTCCCGTGGGCGGCTTTGTCAGCGGGGGCCTGGGGGATATGCTTGGTTACACAGTGGCCGGAAAGGGCCCTTTTTTTGCCATTCACTGGAGCCTTGCCAACGGCCTGATGGGGCTGATCCCGGGCCTGGCCAGATATTTCGGTGCCAGGCCGGTCGATT
Source organism: uncultured Desulfobacteraceae bacterium (assembly GCA_964483185.1). Classification (GTDB taxonomy): domain Bacteria; phylum Desulfobacterota; class DSM-4660; order Desulfatiglandales; family Desulfatiglandaceae; genus CAZACO01. The sequence goes on along the minus strand of CAZACO010000204.1, from coordinate 5,838 downwards.
CAATCGCTTCCTTTGTAAAACTGCTGCTCCTGCTGCTTCTGGCATCCAGTCTCCCTTTTGCCTTTTCAACCGGCGTTGAATACGGGCTGGGCCGGGTCCCGTTCCATCTGGCCCTGTTCGGATTTTTTCTCCCCATCTTCATCACGGATACGTTATGGGCCTTTATTCTGATCCCGCCCATGATGCAGGCGACCCGCCTCCTCATTTTACGCATTGAGATGCGTACCATTCTGGCCGTCTATTATCTACTGATCGTCACGGTCATGGCCACATGGTTGAGCAGCATCATGATCACCATGCGGGATCAGGTTGAGGTGGAGGAACTCTATACATTGGGGGCCGTTACGCTGGTGGTCCTGATCATCGGGTTGGCCGTGTGCGCGGTTTCCTCAAAAAAGATCACCGCCCCGGTTGTGAGCCTTACAGATGTGGCGCGCCGGGTGGCTGACGGCGATTATTCCCATGTGCGGGAACTGGAAAACATCCGCACACGTCCCGATGAACTGGGAACCATGGCTACGGTATTTTCGGATATGGTCCAGGCCGTGGAAAAACGGGAACAGGCGCTGCAGCGGGAGGTCAAGATCTTGAGGGTCAAGATCGATCGCAGCAAGCAGAATGCGGATCTGGAAAAGATCACCGGATCGGATTATTTCAAGACGCTCAAGAAAAAGGCCGGGAATCTGCGCCTTCGGACGGGCGCGGATGACGGTTAAGGAGAGGGAGATCTATTGGAAGAGATAGGGCGGAAAAAACAGATCGGTTCAATCCTGGATAACCTCATGCGCTCTTCACGGTTTGCAAAAAGCAAGAAGGAGAGAGAGGTTCCTCATGGCGCGCAACTCACATCGTTCGGTATCCCCCTGATAGAACGGGATGACGGCAGCTTCCTCATTGACATGACGGCCATGCAGGTCTTTTCAGGTATCCCCGGTTTTGTCAGTTCACTGGCCAAACAGGTCCTGGAGCAGTGCCGCAACTCATCGGCCGATATCCTGACCCAGATCATGGTGGATTCCGAGAACACGCCGGAATTGGCGGCCTTAGGCATCACCCACGTCATCGTCTATGCCCGGGGGCCTGTGGCGCGTCATCTGATTGAAAATCAGGAAGGGTTTATCCGGCATCTCCGTCTCGTGTTTGATGCGGTTCAAACGCCCAAATGGGGAGGTCTCCTGTTTCCCCGGGCGTTTGAAACGGAAGAGGAGGGGTCGTGCCGCCCGGCTGAGCATGAGGATCTGGCCATGCTCTTTCCCTTTCACACCACATGTGAAGGGGCTTCCAGATATTTTGTTTTACTCGAATATGACCGCGATGGCCGGTTCCTGCGCCTCACCATAGAAGATGCGGCCCAATCGCGCCTGTTTCTGAAACGGATACCTCACCGGGTCGTCAACGAGATCGGACGGCAGCATTACCGCCAGGACATCGCCATTATGGCGGAACAGATCTTCACCGGCATTCACAGGGAATGCCAGAACCAGCACAATGAATACGTTGAAATCCCGGGGCGCCAGGCAGCCCTTTTTGAACTGTTGCTCGCTGCAGGGCTCGAAAACGTGACCGGCACTGTCTTTCGATGGACCCAGGAAACATCGGAGGCGTTGCTGTTGGGTCAGGATTCGGTTTTTGTCCTGCTCCTGTCGAAAATACTGCTGCTGCTGGAAGATGAAGGTCTTATTCGAATCGTATCCTCAGGCAACACCCTGGAGATGGTGGACGCCCGCGCTCGCGTCTACATGGATTTGTCCCGGAAGGGGGCGATGCTCAACATCAGCATCGGCGAACCGCGGCAACAGCCGGATATGGAGGCCCACCTGAGGCGGATGCCGCATCTTCTGCAGACCCAGAAAGAGGTCGATCCGGCGATCCTTGAGAAGTATCGGGTTTTTCTGATTCACCATGCCACGTCGGAGGTCTTAGGGTTTATCAAGGCCCTTGATGGGTCCAGGTGCGGTTCCCTGACGACCCTTTTTATCCGGTACCAGGGCGTTGTTCCCGGTTTTCATCTGGAAGACATGATGAGTATGCCGGATCAGCGCTTCCTCTTTTACGCATTGCAGCGGATTGAATTGCGTGATTCGGTGGGCGGCGCCTACATCCTTTCCCGCCAGTACTCCTCCCTGGAAGGACTTAAACGGCTCGATCAGGCCCTGCGGTCTTTGCGGGGCAACTATCTGGACTCCATGCGCCTGACGGCCGGACATCTCTTTTTCAGAGAGGTGTTTGCCGCCAAAGATCAAGGCCGCAGAGTCCTTCTGTTAGAGGATGGCGGGTATCTGGCGCCGGTGTTGAACCGCCTGTGTCATGAATCCAGGACACTGGCCCACGCCCTGGAACTGTTTGCCGTTGAAGGTCCACCTGAAATTGAAACGGATATCCCGTTAAAGGAATGGCTGGGTGAATGTCTTCCTGCCACATTCGAGCATACGGCCAACGGATATTATCAATTGCAGACCGTGGAAAACGAGTGCGGCCGGCTTGTGTTTCCCGCGTTTACGATCGCCGCATCCAGGTACAAGAACATTGTTGAGGCAGAGGCCTGCGCCTATTCCATCCTCAGCGCCGTGGAGTCGATCTTCAATGGCCTCGGCAAGTGTATGATGCATCGACATGCCCTGGTCTTGGGCTCCCGGGGCAACATCGGTCGCTTTTTGCTGAAAGTAATGGGGGGTCGGGTTTCGTACGGGACAGTACTCGGCCTCGATATCAAGGCCCACGACACAGAACAGGATGGCGTTAGGGAGTTTTCCGATATCAACGAACTCCCGGAAGCGGCGTGGAAACGGCTGGACCTCTTTTTGGGCGTGACCGGAGTGTCCGTACTGAAAAGGGATTTTTTTGAAAAACTGATCCTGGAGGGATCTGCTCGGGACCTGTTTTTTGCCAGCGGTTCAACCAAGACCGTTGAATTTGCTGGCCTGACCGCATGGATCGAGGCGCTTTCCAATGCCGATCGTCCGACCATAGGCGGGCACCCCGTGCGCATCGAAAAGCGCCCCATAAAAGACCCTCAAAACAGGGTATTGCAGGGGCACCACGTTCGGTTCGTTTTTGAGGAGGAGGCCGGGGCCCTCCTGAATTGCGGTGGACACCACAAAGATGTATACCTGTTAGGCGATGCCATGCCGATCAATTTCCTCTATTACGGGGTGCCCGGAGAGGTGATTGACGGTGTATTCGAGGAGTTGTTCAGTCTTTTGTGCGGGTTTGTGTCGCGATACGATGAGGGACGTTCCTATGGGCCGGGGATCTATGCCGTTGATGTGAATATCGACAAGCACGGGGCGCCATACCCGAAGGGTTGAACAGGGTTAAACCGTTAACAGTCAAAAATCTAAGTGCCTAAAATGACTAAAGTTTAAAGTGCCTAAAGTTAAGGAACTTCGTGTCATTCTAAAAAAGATGGTTTTTTCAAGGTCTGTGCGACACATCCGAGCAGGGAACTCGGGTAATAGGTCGCAACAGTCTGCTCAGTCAAGGTCTTGATCAAGGACTGTATACCATTTGAAAATATCAGATATTACCTTTCACTTTAGCCCACTTTAGACACTTTAGTTCACTTTAGGCACTTTTCCGGTTTATCCGGGTTAAGGGGTTAGGTTATGAAGACCGTTTTTTATTTTATGGTTGCAGGGGTGTTGGTTATGGCCATGAGCGGATGCAATACACTCAAAGAAAATCACCGCCTGTCGTCCCGGCAGGTCATTCAGGGGCTGGGCCTTGAGCCGATGTCTGACGCCGCCTGTCCCGGATTTTACAGGCCCACCTATGCGTCGCGGCTCAAGGCGGATACGGGCAGGGAGCGGGCTGCCGCTTCCCTCATCTATTATTTCATGACAGCCGATGTGTCCATCGATCCCTGGCATATCCTCACTTCGGATGAAATCCTTCTGTATCATGCAGGCGCCCCGATGATTCAGATGCTCCTTTATGCGGATGGGACGTGGGAGGAGATTGTCCTCGGGCCGGAGGTGGATAAGGGGCAGGTCATGCAGAAGGTGATCCCGGCGGGCACATGGATGGGCTTTGTGAAAAAAGAGAATCCGGATTATGATTGGGGTCTTTACGGGGTCATGGTGGTGCCGGGCTGGCACATCGAGGACATTCGCATGGTCAACGGGCCGAACGAGTTGGAAAGGCTCAAGAAAAAATATCCGGCAGCCGTATCGCGAGGAAGGGAATTGGGCCTTTTTTAATCTCAGCCGTTGATACCAGTGAGTTCGGCGTCGCCTCTGGCCGCCAAGGCCGCTTCGTACCGGGATGAGGCAGAAACGTTGAAGAGCCTTTTATGTCCATAAAACCTTTACAGGTGAATTCCTTTTAGGGAAACTCCTCCTGTCCGATCAAATCTCATTCAGATGGGTTATTCTTTCAATATTGCCCTGGCGAGTTCCAGATCGTATGCCTGTTTTGGATTGAAATCATTTTTCTGCTCATACATGGCTTGAGCCTGTATGATCGCTTCGTATGGTATCCATCCGTGTTGCGGCCATAGCTGGGGGTCGTCAGCGTTCCAGAGTCTGAAATAGATGGTTTCGTCCTTTTCCTGGACATACATCCGCACCTTTTTATTCTGTGGAAAGGGATAATAATATTTTCCCCGTTCATCCTTCATCTTTTTCTCCCTTCTTTTCCTCTCCTGCAATTTTTTCCGGGATACTTGCTATGATTCCGTGAAAATGTCAAGGACTATAAGATCTTCCTGTCCCTGAAGAGGGTGGCCATGGATTCCCCGGTCCGGTGGAGTTCCCCGTGTACGGGAATCCCGTGACGCCGGGCCAGGGCCTAAAACTCCAAGGATTCCGACTCCCGGGCATGGGTCACAAAAGAATTGAAAAAAAACTTCTGATTTCAAGGCGCTTTTGATATGCTCAGGTGAAAATGGAGAGGTGGCCGGCATGAAGAGGATTTTTATCGGGATCGCACTTTTTTCTGTTACGATCCTGTTGTCACTGGAAACTGCCGCCAGAGCCGCAGTGCCCATAACCGCGGATCATCAGTCAGCCAACGATTCCAGCGAGATCCCCACGTCCTATTTTGCCCTGGTTCGATCGACCTTCGACATTTACTACGGGCATACGTCCCATGGGAGCCAGGTCACTACAGGACTGTCCATGCTTGAAAACCAGGATGCCAACCTGTATACCACGCCTTCCATCTATGACGATTACAATATTGATCTGGGCGATCCGTCCTGGGTACCCAATACCAGGAATTACCTGAATGACCATCCGGAAACCAACCTTGTCGTGTGCTCCTGGTGCGGGCAATTATCCTCGTACGGCGAGAGCGAGGTAAATGATTATCTGAGCCGGATGACTGGACTGGAAGCAGATTATCCGGGTGTCACATTTGTTTACATGACGGGCCACCTTGACGGGGAAGGTCCGTCAGGAACGCTCTACATGAACAATGACCGGATTCGGACCTATTGCGCCACCAACAACAAGGTGCTTTATGATTTTGCCGACATCGAAAGTTATGATCCGGACGGCACCTACTATCCTTATGGCTCTGACTGGTGTGAGTGGTGCACAACCTGGTGTGCATCCCACGGCTGTCCCGGCTACGGTTGTGAAGACTGCGCCCATTCCCAGTGTTTCAACTGTTACCGCAAGGGCAAGGCCTTTTGGTGGTTGTTGACCCGATTGGCAGGATGGAAGCCGTCTGCGGCGATCCTATATGTAAACAAAAATGGAATCTGTGGAGGAATGAATCCGTGTTACACGACAATTCAGGGCGCCGTGAACGAGGCGGGCACAGGTGACAAGATCAGGATAGTCCATGGGACTTATCTGGAGGATGTTCGGATAGACAGAACCGTGGAGTTAGTTC
>CAZACO010000203.1:0-7081 GCA_964483185.1 uncultured Desulfobacteraceae bacterium | reverse complement strand
TCGATGACTGCGGCTGCCCCTTACGACACAATTGAACTCGCAGAGGGGTTGAAAGGTGTGGAAGAGCTGAAGGCGAAGTACTTTAATAAGAGCATTGCTCAAGTGGTTCGAAACAGCATGGGTTTAGAATCGCTCAGGGTATCTGCCGACAGGCTGATTCAATTGGGCTCACCGATTTCCAAACAGAGCGGATCTTCATGGGGAATGGCCCACTTCGCCGCCGGCTGGAAGGAGGTGGGAGGGCACAGGATACCCACCTTTTACTTCAATCTCTGCTTTTTGTGGGTGATCAGCCTGGCCCTTTATCTATGTCTCTACTTCAAGGTCCTGCCCAGGCTTCTCAGGAACGTGCCGACCGCATAAATTCTTACACATTCAATGTGAGAGTTCATCTCTCACAATCTATAAAGGCCCTCAAGCGGGATTGTGCAGGCTCGCCTTTGGGGTGATTCAACGGCCGGCCCCTAAGGTGCCGATAAAGCAGCCGCCGCTGTGTCCGCCTCCGCCTGAGTCATTCGCTTCGATGGTGAGCAGTGCGGATTCCACGGAATTCAGCCAACTGTTTTCAGCGGGTTCTTCGATGATGAGGGTGACCGTTTCATCTCCCTCGGTAATGCTGTCATTAATAAGCGGTACGACAAATTCCTTGGAGGACTGGTCCCCGTCCGCCCAGGTGAGGGTCCCGCTCACCGACTCATAATCGGTCCCGGCCTGTGCCGTACCGTCTTCGGTCCGATATTGGACCGTCAACTCGCCGGTACTCCCATTGGATAACGCTCCCGTATCTCCACCCGTTCTCACAACCTTTATGGTGACAGATACGGCATCTTCAGAGGTGTCATAGTCGGCTGATTCAAATTGAATGGCTCCGGCCTGGGGTGAAGTCATGCTGACGGCGCCCCTTGCTACCAGGGCATATGTCTGGGGTCCCTTGGGCACGTTGTAGCCGGTTACGCGGATGGTGTATGACCCGAGCTCAGGCGTGGGAAGCGTCACCCCCAACACATTGTTGACCCGGTCAAAATTTGTTGACAGCGCCGTTTTCCTTAACCCGGCAAGAATCCAGGCCGTATCCGCCGCCAACACCCAGGTTGCGCCCGCTTTCCGGTAGCTTCTCTGGGTGGTGTTACCCTTTTCAGTGCCGATAGACTGATTGGCGTTATCCTTTTCAATCATTACGTAAAAATTCCCCTGGTTGATGACGACACCTTCTATCCCTACGGTAATGACCGCGGGATCCTCCCCGCCGTCCTCTCCAGGTGGGATGTATTTAAAGACCTTTTTGAAAAGTACCGTGCCGGGAAGGCCATTTTGTCCTTTATCGTCGTACACCGCAAGCGTAACATCTGAGAATTCATTCTGGGGATTCAAGTATACAAAGGCCACTGACTCCAGATTGGCAGGATAGCTCGAAGGGGTAAAGCGGATGGCCATGCTGTCAGAAGAACTCTCTTCCGGTTTATCCTTGTTAACGTATTTCAAAACGGACAGCGTCGGTTTCTTGTTCGCATGGTCCGCATAGGTGATCTTTGAAGAAGGCGAGATAAGTTGCAGATCCAGATCGTTTACCAGTCCCCCCTGGGAAACTTCGGATCCCGGATAGTCGGTCCATGCCAGATTGATCTTGAGGGGAAGGGACGCGTTTGTCACGGTCACATGATGATCCCCGGATTCCCCGGTCTGAAGGGCCTTTTTTTCATCATAATAGAGAATGCAAGCCGGTGATTTGGGATAGACCATGTTTTCCAGATTGAGTCTCCCCCATCCCTCCACGTTGTTGGGGACCGGTGAATTGGGGATCTCCTGGGTGCTGCCGGTTCCGTACTGGCCCGGGCTGATATCCTGGGCCCCGTTCAAGAGGGCAGCCTTTAACAGGGAGGCCGAAGGACGGCTTATTTTGACCACTTTATTCAAGTATTCCCTTACCAGGGCGGCCGTGCCCGCGGTGATGGGGGTGGACATGCTCGTGCCCCCGTCCCAAAAGTAGTAATCGTCATACAGACCCCATCCCGACTTTTTGGCAACGGACGATCGGGTTGACAGTATATTGGTGCCCGGGGCAACCAGATCGGGTTTATATCTCCCGTCCAGGACCGGGCCCCTGGAACTGAAGCCGGCGATGCCACCGGGTTTGTTTGAAATATGATCGGAGGATATGGGAGCCGCCGAAAAATGGTAAGGCCATCCCGCACCCCAAGATTCATCATAGCCGCATCCCTTCGGCCGGTTTCCCTCAGAGGCCCCCACGGTCAGGCAGTTCTTGGCGGACGCCGGGTCATCGAGCGAGTAGAGATCAACAATCCCGTCCGCATCCTTATCCATGCCGGAATTTCCTGCTGAAAAAAAGACAAGGAAATCGCGATGGTCCCATATGTATTGATCTAACTCCTTCGACTGGCTGGAATAGGAACTGCCCGTCGAATTGCCCCAGGAATTGGTGTGGAGATTCGCCCCCGCTGTTCGGGCCTGATCCAGGATCTCTTTCAAGGTCGGCCATTTTTCATCGGGGGTATCTCCCTGGGCCTGAAAAATCAGTTTGGCCTTGGGGGCCATGCCGCTGAAACAGGTCGAAGGGTAATTGTCCTTAGCCGCATCGCTTCCGGATCGAGCCCCGTTCCCCAGGACAGAACCCGCCACATGGGTCCCGTGACCGTCCGTGTCCGGGACGACTTTTTTTTGACCGGAGATATCAAATATCTTGACCACCCGTGACTGCCCCTTGCCGTCCAGAAAATCCTTGTGCAGATTCGCAGGACCGGTGAGCCCCTTGTCCAGACCCGTATCACAAATCCCTACAGTCTGGCCCTCACCGTACAGTTTGTAATTCGTGCGGGGCGTCCTGGCGCTGATGACATCGGTGGAGACATTATTATGCAGCCGCCATTTGGGGGCCGGGGCAATCCACTTGACACCCTCGATTGTCCCGAGTTCATCGATCTCTTCCGCCGGGAGCCGTATGATCAAACTGCTGTCCCACCCGCTCTGGATCGATTCGCGGATAATGGTGCCGTTCATTGAAAGAATCTCAGCCTTTATCCGATCCACATCTTCACCAGGAAAAATAATCACCTTCAGAAGCGCGTACTCCTCTCCGCTTCCCTGATCCGTACCAGCGCCCGCTTCCAGTTGCTTATCCAAGGCCCTCTGGCTCAACTTGTATGAGGGCTGATAGTCGCCTACCCAGCGGACATGCGGGAGGGTCCGGATTGTTTTCACCCGGCTCGAATCGATTCGGACAATAAAGGCAAAATCAGGGATATAATCGAATATCGCCGCACCCTGACCCTTGAGGGCTTCCTTCCAGGTCTCTTTTACAGGCCCGTCGAATTGCACGATATAGTAATGGGGACCGCCCTGGTCCGCTTCGGCCTCACGGGCATCGTCCAGACCCTTGGCCCCTTGTGGAGACTTCTTAAGTGGATCAAAATGCTCCCGGCCCAGCCTGATCAATATCGAACCGTCGTCAGTTGCGCCCTCTTCAGAGGCAATACCCGCTGATGGATAGAAACAAGCAAGGAAAAAAAGAAATGTTAGACCCAAGAATAACCGATTTAGCGTCTTCATATGCATCCTCCCATTAGTAAATGACAACGTCCTGCCTCTCTTGGCGGTTGGCCGTATGTCATTCTCCCAGACAATGTCTAGAAAAACCAACTCCTGGGCCTCTTGCTACTCTCAATCGTGAGGAAGCTGGGATTGGTGGCGGGGAAGATTACTGCAAATGACCTTCGCGTTCAAGTGAAATCTGATGTGGCGGATCGGACCCGGTTCCGTATTCATGATATCGCAGCGCATGTGAATTCTCTTCTATTCGCGTTACATCATCCACAGAAGCATGGCCGCATAAGCCCTCCACGGGCGCCACCGCTCGGCCATTTTGCGAATGCGTGCCGGTTTCAATAATCGGCCATCGGCGGAGAGGGCCTTGACAATCCCCAGATCACCCGCCGGAAACGCATCCGGGTCCCCAAGGCCGCGCATGGCAATGGTTTGGGCGGTCCATTCACCGATGCCCCGAAAGGCCGTGCATTGTTGGATGAAGGTGTCAAGATCGGTGGTCGTCTGCAGATCAAAGGTGCCGTTGACCACGGCCCGGGAAAGGGCTGCTATGGCTGCCGTCTTGTTGCGGGACAGGCCGAAGGGCCGTATATCGGCCCCTTGCAGGCAGGCCGGGCCGGGAAACACCTTTTCAATCCCTTTTGGTGCCGGCAGCGATAGGTCTTCTGAGAATACGTCAGCAATTCTGCCCATTACCTTGGTGGCAACGCGTATTGACACCACCTGACCCACAATGGCGCGCACTGCGAATTCAAAGGCATCCCAACCGACCGGAACCCGAACGCCGGGGTGGCGCAACCAGGCGGGGCGTAACACGGGGTCCTCACGAAAGAAAGATCCCAGTGCCATCGGGTCGGCATCAAGATCGAGCATTCGCCTGACCCGCCAGACCACCTGCATCAGGCACTCGAGGCTGGGTGCGTGAACTTCGAGCCGTACGGCATTGAGATCCGGCGCATTTCGAAAAGACAACCAGCCCGGGTATCCGTTCAGGTAAAAGCTTCGCTGGTAAACCTCATCCTCCACCTTCTCCACACCGGCAATGGCACGCGCGCGGAAATAAGTCAGCAGGGCGGGCCAGTCTAACGGTGGCCGGTAGGGCAGCATCAACGCACACGATGTCAAACCTGGTTGCGTATGAACGGGCAGGGGTTTTCTGAACGTCAACGGATCACGATGATAAAGGTTGGCCAGTGCATCTAACATCCCCTGGGTACTGTCAAATCCGGCGGCGCTGGTGATATCTTCTATCGACAAAGCGGTGTCGGTGAGCAGCATTTTGGCGAAACCCGATCGAAATGTTTTCCGATAATTTGACAATGTCGTTCCAACAGTGGCGTGAAAACCGGTGGGCATGTTACCCGCAGGTCCTTTGATCCTGGCTGCCCGGGTAACCAAAGCGTCATCAGGTGATATTCCCTGGTGGATTCGTTCAAGGGCATGGCGAACCTCCCAGGTATCGGTGTTTCGAATAAGGTTACCTGGGGCTGCTTCCGGTCGACAGCGAAGACAAGGTCTGAATCCGGCCGCTTCAGCCTGTGCCCCATTTTGGAAGTAGATATTGTTGGGCTCCAGCGGAGGTTTCCCCGGGCAGATGGGGCGACAATAAATTTTTGTGGTTGACGACCCTGAGAAGATAAGCCCGTCATATCGCCCATCCCGGGTCACCCTTGCCATACGGCAAATCTTATATGTGATGGTTTTGTTTTTTGTCGTTTGGGTGATCATGGCAAATAAGGGAAGTAGATTTTGTTGATCGACTGAAACCCCCGGATTTCTGTACGGTCCCCGGTTAAAATCCATGAGCGGCCGCGGTGATAAAGCAACTCCCGCCGCTTCCTCCTCCGCGTCCCGTCCCGATGAGTCTGAGAACCATGATGTCATAGTCCGTACCATTATGGCTGCCGCCTGAAATGATCATCTTACCGTCTGCCTGAATCACGACCCCCTCGCCATAATCATTCCCCTCCCCAATGTTGAGGGTTACCACTCCGTTTGTGCCAAAGGTGATATCCGGGATTCCATCGGCATTGTATCTCAAGACCAGCAGATCGTAATCTGTACCATTGTAGCTCCTGCCGGTGACAATGATCTTGTTCCCCCCTTGGACGGCTGACCTGCGACCACGATCGTTTCCGCTGCCGCTATCATAGGTAACGACGCCGTTTGTGCCAAAGGTGTTATCCAGGGTCCCATTGCTATTATATCTTAGGACAAGAATATCCAAGTCTGTGCCATTATACATGCCCCCTGAAACAACGATGTCACCGTCTGCCTGAATCACGACGCCCCAAGCACCGTCATCTCCATATCCTCCATCATAGGTAGCAACGCCATTTGTCCCAAAGCGACTATCCAGCGTCCCATCGGTGTCGTACCTCACCGTCAGGACATCAAAGTCTGTACTCGTCTTTGTATAGCCAGAAACAACGATCTTGCCGTCTGCCTGAATTGCGAGTTCCCTGAAGCCATCGTTCCCATGCCCACCCTCATAGGCAACAACGCCATTTGTCCCGAAGGTACTATCCAGGGTCCCGTCTCCATTATATCTCAAAATTACGGCTACTGAGGTTGACGCATCGGAACTCCTTGCTGCAACAACGATCTTGCCGTCTGCCTGTATCCCAACCGATCGGCCATAGTCATCTTTATTCCCGCTATCATAGGTAACCACCCCGTTTATGCCAAAGGTGCTGTCACGGGTTCCATTACTGTTATACCTCATGGTCAGCACATCAACGGCCGTTCCATTTTGGGTATAGCCTGTGACAACGATCTTGCCGTCTGCCTGAAGCGCTACCAAACGACCACAATCATCTCCACTCCCCCCATCATAGGTTGCCACCCCGTTTGTTCCGAAATCGCTGTCCGGTTTTCCACTGCTGGTATATCTAAGAACCACGGCATCGGTATCTGTCACTCCATTGATACCGCTTGAAACAATGACCTTGCCATCTGTCTGAATAGCGGTCCCTACGTAGGAGTCCGTGGTCCAACCATTGTACAGAACGTAGCCATTGGGCGAATTGAAAGAGGTATCAAGATCCCCATCCGCGGCAAGTAACCGGCAAGGCAAATACACAACAAACAAGGATGCAACGAAAATAATTATTTTAGCCTTTGACATAACCATCCCCCTTCCTCATTGATTCGAGTGGATCTTGGTTGGTGACTCAACTCTTGCAGTCTATGAGAATTGTGAGAAAGGAGTCTACTTTTGGACCCGTATCGACATCCCCAGTATCTCCACATCTCTTAACCACTTTTTCTGTCATATTTTTTAAGTTTTGAAGCGCTTCGTATTATGCAGATTCCCGTGTTGTATGATTATATTCCTGCCATGGGTCAATAGCGGACCCTATTTCACATTATCCAATGATCCATTTCAATTAGCAACGCTCAGCTTGAGAGGTGCGAATGCAGCGTAGCGGATAGAGAATCCTCCTCCAAGCTGATGTTCTCCGAAACGGGCGATTATTCATAATGGGTCCACATACGGATGACCTTAACCGTCTTGATATCA
>CAZACO010000202.1:0-7081 GCA_964483185.1 uncultured Desulfobacteraceae bacterium | reverse complement strand
GTCGCCTTTCAAATGAGATGGGCCATTTAGAGACCACTGCGCCGTCAAAGAGGCGTCAGGGGCATATATTCCTTGAGTCGAAGATCCCGCATGGCGGGAAAGGAATTTCCTGACTCGGAGTTATTGAGAGCCCCCTGACGGTATCCAACCGTGTGACATCTTTGAATCTGTGAACGGGTACATCTTGTCTAAGGGACGTCGGCGCCTCACCCGCGCCGCCCCTTCAAGGCAGGGGACGGCCCCATTTGACCGATCCTGTCAAATATCTCCTCTGCCAGCTGGGCCAAGGTTTTGGGTGTCTCTTTTGACCCGATGACAATCCCGGCACGGTCCGGCTCCAGACCGATGCCTGCAATGATCTGCCGGGTCCGCTCCACCCGCTTTTTCGCACGGCGATTCCCCTCAAAATAGGCGCAGGCCCCTTCGGGGCAGGTGATCAGGTAGGCGGCGTCAGCCAGCTCTTCCAACGCCCGCATCAGATGAACCGGTTCGAGTCTCCCGCTGCAAGGCAGTGGGAAGAGGCGGATCGCTCCGCCATATGCCTGCTCAATTGCCTGCCTGTCCGTTTCGCTGCTCTCAGGGACGTTCCGGCAATAAAAAAGCGCTAAGGTGCGCTTCCCTGTATCTGTCATTTCCGAGCCGAATCCTTTCTGTCGGGGTAATTGCCAAGCGGGCGGGGATCAGGATTCACTGAGATTAAAACATGAAAACCTGGTGGCTGTCAGGGTTTTTTCAAAACAGATCATATCATCCACCTTGCTCGCCTCAGGGCCGCGTAGAGGGTGTCGCTTTTCCGTCTGTTATAATTTTGTTACAATAGTTTGTCCAGGTATTCTTCGAAACTGGACCCCGTTTCCTTCAGCGCAGCCTGGAAACCGAAAGGGCTCTGGCCGATAATGGACATGGAATCATCCTTCAAGGTTCCTTTTGCCCCAAACCCGCAACCTGCAATGTTTTTCCCGAATGTCCCTATAATAGATTCTTTATTTGTAATCCCGCCTTGCGGGACAAAAAGCGAAGATGTTTTGTCGAGGTTAACCCATCCGATTCATTAGAGATGGAGGTTTTCCCGCCGCGATAACGCCATATGGCAATAAAAAGATGCCATATGTCGAGATCTATTTTGTGCCATATGCCACATATTGTATAAAGAGTTCAAGGTGTGTCATATGGCACAATAGAAGGCGGGGTTGTTTGCTGAAACCTGAATCCCGCTTAAGCGGGACCACCAATTGGGTTGCGGCCCAAGGCCCGCATTAGGGTTTACGGTTGCCTACAACTTCGGCAGGTACGTGTCGATTTCAAACTGGCTGACGTGCGTCCGGTAACGGTCCCACTCGATCTTCTTGTTTTCAATAAATTTTTGGAACACGTGGTCGCCCAGGATCTTCTTCACCAGGTCGCTTTTTTCCGTGATCAGAATGGCAGCGTAGAGGTTCCCCGGCAGGTCGGTAATCCCGTGGGCCTTTCGCTCGGCCGGATTCATCTCGAAGATATCTTCTTCGACCGGATCGGGCAACTCGTATTTTTTTTCAATTCCTTCCAGCCCCGCGCCCAACATCACCGCAAACGCAAGGTATGGGTTGCAGGCAGGATCAGGAGACCTGAACTCCATACGTGTGGCCATCTCCTTGCCCGGCTTATACATGGGCACCCGGATCAAGGCCGACCGGTTCCTCCGGGCCCACGATACGTAGACCGGGGCCTCATAACCCGGCACCAATCGCTTGTAGGAATTGACCCACTGGTTGCACACCGCGGTTATCTCGGGGGCGTGACGCATCAACCCTGCGATATAATGCTTGGCCATCTGGGACAGGTTGTATGTGTCACCCGAATCATAAAAGGCATTCTTGCCCCCCTGGAAAAGGGACTGATGGACATGCATCCCGCTCCCGTTCTCCCCGAAGATCGGCTTGGGCATAAACGTCGCATACACGCCGTGTTGCCTTGCGATCTCCTTTACCACCAGGCGATAGGTCATGGTATTGTCAGCCATCCTGAGGGCATCCTGGTAGCGGAGATCAATTTCGTGCTGGCTCGGCGCCACCTCATGGTGGCTGTATTCCACCTGAATGCCCATTGACTGGAGCGCGAAGATGGTGTCCCTCCTTAAATTGCTTCCCATGTCCAGGGGTCTTGAATCAAAGTACCCCCCTGTATCCAGGATGTCTGTGCATTTGTCATCCTTGAAATAGAAGTACTCCAGCTCAGGGCCGACATAGAAGGTGAACCCTTTATCTTCAATCTTCTTCAGAAGTCGTTTGAGGACATAGCGCGGGTCTCCCTCATAGTGCGTGCCGTCAGGGTTCAGGATATCGCAGAACATCCTGGCTACCGGCCGCTCATTACTCCGCCACGGCACCAACTGAAACGTCGTTGGGTCGGGCTTGGCAATCATATCGCTTTCCTCAATCCTGGCAAATCCTTGAATCGAAGAGCCGTCAAAGCCCATCCCTTCGGTGAGGCCTTCATCCAATTCGGACGGTGTAATGGCAAAACTCTTGAGCACACCGAGTACATCGGTAAACCAGTACTGGATAAAGCTGATGTCCTTTTCCTCTACAATTTTTTTCACATCCTCTATGCTCTGACATTTCATGGCGTTTCCTCCTTCTGACCCCTGAGTCCTGGAGATCAGGACCCTGAGCCTCTGTGTTATCCGTTATACTGTTTCCAAGGCCTTTCAATCTTCCAGAGGCTTCTAGTGCAATCCTGGTGCCAATGAGAGAAAATGTGTAAAAAAAACTGTGTTTTCGTTTGGTTATTCTGTTCTCTCTTCAGGGAGGAGCCAGAGTGCAAAATACATTTATGTAGTTTATTGCCGTACGATTACACAGAAATGTAGCTCTATACAAGATCCTGTTACCCGCAGGAGAGGGATGCCATTTAAGCTTCTTTTCAGCTTCAGATGTCAGGCGGGTAATCGTCAATCATCAATCAAATGCCCTACTCCACCGTCACGCTCTTTGCCAGGTTCCTCGGCTTATCGATGTCCCGGTTGAGGAACTTGGCGCAGTAATAGGCCAGAAGCTGGCAGGGAATCACCGTCAAAATGGGATTCAGGAAATCGAGGGTAGGCGGGACCTCGATGAGGTCATCAACCACGTCTCTCACCTTGTCGTCGCCCTCTGTGGCGATGGCGATCACCGGACCCTTGCGGCTCTTGATCTCGTGGATATTACTGAGCATCTTTTCATGCATTTCATCCTGAGGCACGATGGCCACAGTAGGCATCTCCGGGTTGATCAGCGCAATGGGGCCATGTTTCATCTCCCCCGCAGCATACCCTTCCGCGTGGATATAAGAGACCTCTTTGAGCTTCAGCGCCCCTTCCAGTGCAACGGGGTAGTTGTATTTTCTCCCTAAAAACAGCCAGTTGCAGCAGCGATAATACTTTTCCGCAATGGCCTCAATATGGTTAGCCTGGGCCAGCGCCTTCTGTATGAGACCGGGAAGGGACTCAAGAGACCGGATGGCCTGAACCCCTTCTGTCAGTGAGAGGTTCTGATGCCGACCCAGAAGGAGCGCCAGGAGCGTCAGGATGGACAGTTGAGAGGTGAAGTTCTTGGTTGAAGCCACGCCGATTTCCGGTCCGGCGTGGTTATAGACGCCGGCCTCTGTTTCCCTGGAGATGGAACTCCCCACCACGTTAATGATCCCGATGAGGCGGGCCCCTTTTCGCTTGGCCTCCTTGATGGCTGCGAGGGTATCGGCGGTCTCTCCGGATTGGCTGATGGCGACAATAAAGGTATTGGGCGCAAAGTTGAGTTTCCGGTAGCGGAACTCGGAAGCGAGACCCACATCCGTATCAATGTCTGTGAGCCGCTCAAAGATGTATTTCCCCACACAGGCGGCATAATAGGAGGTTCCGCAGGCCACCAGAACCATGTGCCGCGATTCCTTGAGACTCTCCCATACGGGCATGATTCCGCCCAGTTTCGGGACCCCCTCCCCCGGCTCCAATCTCCCCCTGATGGCGTTCTCGATGGCCGCCGGCTGTTCATAGATTTCCTTGAGCATGAAATGGGGGAACCCGTTCAGTTCCGCATCCTCGGCCCGCCACTCCACTGTCTCGGTGCTTCGTTTGACCGGTTTGGCCTGGGCCGTTGAGATGGAAAAGCCATCGAGCGTCACGGTCGCCAGTTCATTTTCTTCCAAATGGACCACCTTGTTGGTATATCGTACCATTGCCGCAACATCCGAGGCAACGAAATGCCCATCATCGCTCACGCCGATAATCAGAGGGCTTCCCCTTCTGGCCACGACGATCTCCCCAGGTGTCTGCCGGTGAATCACGCCGATCCCAAAGGTACCCTCCACCTGAGCCATCGTCTTTCTGACCGCATTGCTGAGATCCCCATCGAAATTCAATGCGATCAAATGGGCCAGGACCTCGGTATCGGTCTCGGATCTGAAGGTGATCCCTTCCCTTTCAAGTCTTTTCTTGAGGACGTGGTAATTTTCTATAATCCCGTTGTGAATGACAAATACGTTCTCATCCCGGTCCCTCTGGGGGTGAGCGTTTGCCTCTGAAGGCCTGCCATGGGTGGCCCACCGCGTGTGGGCAATACCGGCCGTGCCTCTCATCTCAAGGCCGTTTACCTTGTTCTCAAGTTCAACTATCTTCCCCACGGCCCGCTGCCAGTGGATTGTTTCGCCGTCCTGTACGGCCAGGCCCGCGGAATCATAACCGCGGTATTCGAGTCTTTTTAACCCCTCAAGAAGTATAGGCTTTGCACTCTTATTTCCCACATAGCACACGATACCGCACATCTCAGGTTCTCCTTAGTCTCTTTCGAGTGATAACAATTTGAGCATAATCATTTAGAAGAAGATATACAATACAAATCTCTGTGATAGGGGGACGGTCATAAGAAAATAACAAACTCAGGCCTTGATCTGGTAATTATTTGACTTTGAAATGGCTTCTCCCTTGATAACCGCATACCCCACTCCGGGCTGGGTCATTCCCAGCCTTCTCGCCAACTCCCTCTGTGTAAAGCCAAGTTCCCTGTGCGCCCAAAAACAAAAAAGTGACCGGGCATCGGACTTCGCCTTTTGTCTGCTCCTGGAAAAGAGGTCTTCTCTTTCTATTTTGTAAATCTTGCATACCCGATCTTCAATCGTTTTCAGATCATACCCCAAGCGCTTCATCTCATAATAACGTTCAAACTTCTCATCAGCCTCGTTCAACACCTCGGTTACAAACCGACTGTCCCCCAGTATCCGCTGATCCCCCTTCACCCGTTCCCTGCTATCCATCCTCATTTTCTTGACCGCTTCCCAGCCGCCCAAACTCCGAATCAAACCACCCCCCACCAACTCTGGCCGACGACCTGACTCCACGCCCTCTTTTACATATAAATCATACTGACGCCTCGCCTTGTTGAGAGTCTTACCGAAATACGACAGAACATATTTCGTATCCATCCACTCACAGGCCATTTTCCCCATCAACACAGCGTGCCCACCGTATTCATAGGTGCTCAGACGATTAAGATCAGAAACAATACCTGCACGCAGAGGATTAAGATGGATGTACCGAACAAGTTCCTGCAGATAGACCTCTTCCTGGCAGACAATCGACTTGAATCGGTTTTGAAAAAGGGGACCGTGACGCATGTAGCGACGATTAAAACTGACCACATATCCGGTCAGCAATCGTTTCATTACTATTGACAGCCCGCTTGTTCCTGTACGAAAAAGGAAGTGGGCATGGTTGGATAACAGGGCCCAGGCATAGCATGAGGTCTGCGTGGCAGGCAATAATTCCCCCAGGCGCTTCAATAGATCATCACGATCCCTGTTATCTTTGAAAATATTTCCGCATTCAATACCGCGGATAATAACGTGGTGAAGCACACCAGGTGCATCTAATCGCGCTAATCTCGGCATCCGTATTTCATACTCCATCGCCTTCACCATGTCAAGTTACTTTGTTTCTTATGACCGTCCCCCAGCTCTGAAGATTTTTGTTGACAAATTCTGCATTTTTTGTGAATTTGTTATTATATCAAACAGTTTTCCTCCCATCAACCAGCCTCTGCTCAGGAGGACCCTTACGAATCGGCCATCCCGAAACACAATCTCAATTCCATATGTGACGAAACCAGGTTTTCCGGTGTAATAGCAGCAGGGGTGTATCCGACCGACGCGGCATTAGTAGAACAGTGTTTAACGGGGGGAAAGGATGCTTTTGCAGAGATCGTACGGAGGTATCAACACCGGATGTACCTTCTGGCCCTGACAAGGATGAGGGACCCATACGAGGCGGAACCCACGTGACCCGAAACATAAAAGAAAGGAGGTAAGGACAGTAGATCGGTGATTTGAGACCGTTAAGCCATACATACGGGCGCGCAAGGCTATCTGATGCGGCAGAGGCGGTATCTGTTGAAGACGATGTAAGCGGAGACCCGACCGGGCTCAACAGGTGGAAGGCCTGGCACAGGGAGCGGTCGGAATCAGTTACAAACCCGGAATTTCAAGGAGGTGGAAATGGTTCAGAGAATAGGACGACGCTTGCTCTTTTTTTTGGTGTTGGCAGTTTCCTTGCTGGCGCCCGGGTATGCGGGGGCCATGGGGGATGCCTTCTCCGTCCGGCTGTGGGGGGATGTGGCTCCCCAGCTGTCCGGCACGGCTGGCACGGGTCGTGAAGCACCCGATTATAACGATGCATTTCAGACAGGCCTGGGCATCGGGGGTGAGTTTTCCTTGCGGATGTGCGATCGTTTCAGCTGGCTGATCGGTGGGGGATATGAGAAATGGAAGGGAGACACCTACCAGGGGATCACCTTTGACGATCTGGATGTCGTCCCGGTGTATACCGGGGTGAAGGTGCATGCCATGCCCGAGGACTCCCATTGGGACCCCTATATGAGGCTCGATCTGGGTGCGGCCCATCTTTCCAGTGTCGATCTGTCCTATCAGTCTTTCAGGAGGCAATACTGGAAGGATTCCTGGGTGTTTTGCTTTGCTGTGGGCGCGGGGGTTGAATACCGATGGGGTCCATGGGGCGTGTCCTTGGATGTCAAATTCCGGTATATGGGAGAACCGGATGCGGCCCTGGGCCAGGTGT
>CAZACO010000201.1:0-7093 GCA_964483185.1 uncultured Desulfobacteraceae bacterium | reverse complement strand
CCACGGCAATGCCGAACTTGGACTGCATGGTAAAGCCATCCATGCGGCCGCCAATGCCGATGATGATATTTCTCAAGGCCTGGGCGCAAAAGTCGATGATCCAGCCCAACTCAACACGGGTGGGATCGATGTCGAGCCTTCGCATGCCGGTGAGCCTTTTGAGCTGCTCGTCATTGTAGTTGCGCTCGTGCTGCATACGGGCGGTCATGGCCACCATGGCCAGGTTATGGGCGTTCATGATGTCATTGATATCGCCGGTCAGGCCCAATGAAAACTCGGTCATGGGGATAAGGAGGGAATTACCGCCGCCGGCCGCGGTTCCCTTGATGTTCATGGTGGGGCCGCCTGACGGCTGCCTGAGGGCGCCGCCCACACTCAGCCCTAATTTGCCCATCCCTTCCATGAGACCGCACGAAGTGGTGCTTTTCCCTTCACCCAACGGGGTCGGGGTAATGGCCGTTACCTCGATATACTTTCCATCGGGTCTGTCTTTGAGCCGGTCGATGATCTTCAGGAAATCGAGTTTGGCCAGTCTCCCCATTGCAAGGACTTCTTCCTTTTCAAGGCCCAGCTTCTCTCTCCACTCGTCGGGCGTGGGCATGTTCTTTTCCGCTGCCTGGGAAATCTGCCAGTCCGCCATCTCTACTGCGTTGTAAGCCATTTTGTTCATCCTCCTTGTGAAATGAAGTTTTTTGGTTCGGAAATATGATCCTCACCGTGTTAATATACAAACAGACGCTTTAGCGATCTTTTTGAAGAAGACCTTGCCTATCATAAAAAAAATGGGCAGTCAAGCACTCTTGTGAAATATTGAACTTTCCCTTGATTGCGGTCCGTCTCCCGGGTATGATCCCGATAGACGGTCGTCGGTTTGCCGAATATATTCACGAACCCTTAACCGATTGAACCTCTGAACCTTTGAACTTTTGAACGATCACCAAAATGAAAACGATTCGACAGCAACTTATTGATATTTTGAGTGAAAACGAAATGACGGCGATCGATCTTTCACAGGATGTGGGAATCGGAGAAAAGGATGTGTACGAGCATCTCCCCCATATTTCGCGCTCTGTGGCTGGCCAGGGAAAAGCGCTCGTGATCGAGCCTTCCCGGTGCCTCAAATGCGGGTATGTCTTTAAAGGGCGGAAACGCTTTACCCGGCCGGGTCGCTGCCCACAATGCAGGGAGACGCACATTCAGAGGCCCACATTCAGGGTTCGTTGACAGCTATTATTAATATATCAACCAGTTAACCATCTTTTAGTAGAGGAGTTATGATCATGTTAGAGAATCAGCAGCTGGGGTTTATCGGGGCAGGCAATATGGCCACCGCCCTTATCAAGGGGCTTATTGAAAGCGGTGTTTACGATCGTAAACATCTGTTAGCCGCCGATAAGAATGAAGATGCGTTGAAGCGGGTGTCCGACAACTTTGGGGTTAAATGCTATGCATCGAATCTCGATGTAACATCACAAAGCTCAATTGTGATGCTTGCTGTAAAGCCGCAAAACATGCGGGAGGCCCTGGAGGAAATGAAAGCGGCGATCGGAGATCATCATTTGATCATTTCCATTGCCGCGGGGATACCGCTTCGGATGATCCGTGACATCGCGGGACGGGATATCCCGCTGATCCGGGTCATGCCCAACACCCCGGCCCTGGTTCAGAAGGGGGTCAGCGCCTTGGCGGGGGGGAGGTTGACCACAGTTGAGCACATGCGTATCGCCAAGAAAATATTCGGGGCTGTTGGAGATACGGTCGAGGTGGATGAGAAGATGATGGACGCTGTAACGGCCCTTTCAGGTAGCGGCCCCGGCTATGTCTTCAGGATGATGGAGTGTATGGTCGACGCGGGGATGAGCGTCGGTCTGGAAAAAGAGACCGCTCTCAACCTGGTGGTTCAGACCTTCATAGGCGCGGCCCACCTGGCAAAGGCGTCTGACGATTCCCTGTCTGAATTGCGCGAGAAAGTGACATCCCCCGGCGGGACAACCGCGGCAGGGCTGGCCGTATTTGACGAAAAGGGCCTAAAAGAGATGACCATAGCGGCCATCAAAGCTGCATGCAGCCGGTCCCTGGAATTGGGAAGGAATTATTGACCAGCTCCGCCGGCATCGGCTCACCGGCGCCAGTCAAAATTCCACCGCATGGTGAATTGAACGCGGTGGTCATGGCCGGTGGTATTCCCTTCGACGGCCGTGTTTTGGGTGACCGTGCGATGACCGTACAGGTATTCCAGCCCCACGTCAAACGGGGGCCAGGGGCTCCAGATCAAGTTCGCAGAGGCGTAGTGGGTCTGTTTGTAGGTTCCTGTATTAGGGGTATGGGGCAATTGATCAAAATCGGTGTCCATGCAAACGTAGCCGTAGGTGGCCGATGACCGGAGGGATTCGGTCCACCAGTGTTGATAGGCTGCCCATGCGCCGAAGGCCGGGATGACCTTCAGGTTTGGACGGGTTGGGGACGTGGGAGCCGCATCCAGCCCCAACCCAGAGGTGTCCTGAATGTATGCCCCGAGGGCATCCCCGTACTGGAACCCCCATATGAAATTGTCGTTCTTCCAGGTCGTTACACTCCCGCTCAGGGTCACCCCCCATCCATTCATGGTCTGATCGTATCCCGGCCCCTCAGCCTTCAGCCGGCGGTATAGCCCGCCCAACTCGATGTGGGTCCAGCCCGGCTCATAGCTCAGTTTTCCGATGATTGCCGGAATCTGGTCCAAGGAATGGATGCCGGAAGGTCCGGATGGCATCGTCATGTCTCCTGCTGCGTCTTCCACCCCCACGGTGAAGAAGAGAGCCCGCTTTTCAGAACCCGGGTGCAGCGGGATCTTGAGGCTCGCCTGGGTGAAACGGACCTCGGGAAGGGAGTTGGGACCCTCGAAATCGAGGGTGTCCGGCATAGCGGCCTGGTTCAACCAGAGCGTATAGTCGTGCCCTGCCTTGAGCCAGCCCCACTCTCCGTAGGCCTTGTAAATCTGGAGTTTCGTGTCTGTTGTCGAACCCATGAGGTTCACGTCCGCATACACCCTGAGAGGACCCCACGGCGTGTCGGTCTCTGCCCAGCCGCTAAGGTAGCTCTGGTTCGGGCTGAAGCCGGTCCTGTTGGTATCCGCGGCGGCAGCTCCCCCCACAGGAATATCGGCCGTAACGAACTCTCTTTCGACGCTCCCCCCGGAGGTCAGGCCCACCGCGTTGAAATCGTGAATGGCATCCACCTGCACGGCCCCCTGTATGCCCACCCTGACCTTATGGCCTCCGATTTCCAGCGGGGTCGGTGCATCGGCCCCGACCGAGGCCACCTCTCTCTTTTCCGGAATCGACGGGGTCTTTGGGACTCCTTTGGCTCTGTGCGAAGGGGGTGCCGCAGGAGCCGTTTCCATGCGTGCTGGCACCGGGGGGCTGGCTTCGGCAGAGGTTCCATCCCCGGCCGTGCCCCGCCCCTGCTCGAGCTGGCGTACCCGCCTTTGTAACTCGAGAACCATCTCCTTAAGCTTCATTATCTGCTCTTTTGCTGAGCCTTCAGAAGAATCCGCGGCAAATGAGGGAGTTCCCAAGGCTATCAGGAGTGCTGCGGCCAAGGCACCGTTTCGAAAAAGTTTCATTCTCAGTCCCCCTTTGATAAGTTGTCATATTCCGTTGTCAGTGGCCGGACGAATGTTTCGTACTTTCGGCCATTTTCCGCTTGAATTCGGTGCGGTCCTTGCCCGAATAAAAGATGAACACCCCCAGCATGACAATGACCGCCGCGGCCAGGTACGCGCGGGTGGCCCCTGAAAAGGCCACGAAGCAGAACGCGCAGGCCAGCACCGACGCCGTAATCGGCACGATGCCCCGGGGGTCCCTGAAGCCGTGCAGGCTGATCAGGTTCAGGGCGGAGTACAGATAAGGCGGCACGGTCAACAGGACGGCGATGCTGGCGATATGGCCGAAGATCTCCTGGGTGTTCCCTCCTTTTGAAACAAGCATGAGGATCCCCATGAGGACGGTCATGAAAATCGACGTGATCACGATACCCGTTACCGGGATCCCCTTCCGGTTGGTCCGGCTGAAAATATTGGGAAGGGTCCCGTCCCGGGAGGCCCGGGCCCCGGCCTGTGACACTAGGAGCATCCACGAACCTAAGGAGGCTAAGCAGGCAAAGGCCACAACCGCAGATACCAGTTTCGGGGCCCAGTCGCCGAACATGTGCCCGGCCGCCAATGAAAAAGGCGCGCCGGATTTGGCCACATCGGCCGCCGGAAACATTCCCGAGATGGCCGTGCAGCTCAGCACGTACACGAGTCCGGCCACGCAGGTGCCGATCATGGTTGAAAGGGGTATGGTCCGTTTCGGATTCTTTACCACCCCGGCGCCCACCGAGGCGCTCTCCACCCCGATAAAACTCCAGATGCAGAGCAATACGGCCGCCATGACGGCCTGGGATGAAGGCTGTCCTCCCACGTTCCAGTTGGCCAGAAACTGACTCGACTTGAAAAACACCCACCCGTAGGTGCCGGTCAGGAAAACCGGGATCAGGAGGAGGATGACCCCGATGGAAACCAGCCGACCGATCCAGCCAGCCCCCATGAGGTTCACGCCGGTAAAGACCCAGATCACCACGATGGTGGCGATCCCCGCCGGAATCGGCTGGGTCAGTACCGGAAAAAAGACCGAAAGATAATCTACGCCGGTGATGGCGATGGCCAGGTTGCCGATCCAGTTGGCATGAAAATAGAGCACCCCGGTCTGAAACCCGAGAATCGGGGAGACTTCACCCGCATAGGCCACAGGCCCGCCAGGCTGGGGGTTTTCCGTGCCCAGCCGGGCATAGACAAAGGCAAGGGCCAGGGCCCCAATCCCGGCGATGGCCCAGGCAAAGACGGAGATGGAACCGATTTTCGCGAGATTTGCAGGGAGCAGGGCGATGCCCGATCCCATCATGTTTCCTGCGACAATGGCCGCCGCGCCGAATACTCCGATTTTCTTGGCATCATCCGTATCCATTCAATACCTCCTTTGAGAGTCCTGAAACGTCGCCGCAAACCAGCAAGGCGCCATGAGGATGACTGAATAGTTGACAATAGTCAAAAAACCGAATCAGTCGTTTAGATGCTTTTTTCTGACCTCATACATGATGATTGCGGGAACAAAAAACAGGACATCGGCAAGCATTTTTCCGATAAAGACGCCCAATACGTATTCTCCTATCAGCTTGGGAAACAGGTACATAAAAAAAGGTCTGACCGCAATGACATCCAGGATCTCGGCCGGGCCGAATTCAATAATCAAGTTCCTTAAATCCCTGAAGTAAGAGATAAAATCATATGTTACATCATGTCTGCGATGGTGGTCCAGGCCCTTTCGAAGATCGTTGAAGGCAATGATTCCGTAAAAACTGACAGACGCGACCGCAGATCCCACAAATGCGGCCAAGACAGTGTCTCCAGCATATCTGCTGATGGCCCAGGCACTCGTCAGAGACAAGGCCGTGCTCAAGATCTCAGCGAACAGGTATCTTCTTATCCATTCCCGCGCTTTTTTTCTCACCGACAACTCTTCCGATCACCCGGGCATGCTTTAGGGCGGCGCCCCGGTTGTTCAGCACCGCCTGCCGGGCGCGCTCACCATAGGTCCTTGATTCTTCCGGATGACCGAGGAGCCAGACGAGCTTTTCTCCCAATTCTTCAGGGGTCGAAACCGGCACGCTGGCCCCGGCCGATTCTAACAGATCCTTTGCATCCAGAAAATCCTCCATGGAAGGACCATAAAGCACGACCTTCCCCCAAACGGCCGGCTCCAGCGGGTTCTGCCCCCCTAAGGGCACCAGGCTTGCACCGCAGAATACGATGGTCCCGATACTGTAGATCTTGAACAGCTCACCAAACGTATTGACGATGACGATCTTTTCTGTCCGTTTGGCCTTCCCCTCACCGATCTCCGTCTTCAGGTGATATTTCAGGCCCCGGCGTTGAATCATGGCGCCGATTTCTCTGGTCCGCTCAATATGCCTGGGCACGATCACAAGGATCGTTTCCGGGAACGTCTCAAGTGCCCTTGAATAGGCATCCAGGACTATTTCCTCCTCGCCCTGGCGGGTGCTGCCCGCCACAATGACCCGCTGGGAGGTGTCAAGCCCCAACGTCTTCTGCATCTCGGTTCTTGCGCCCGGGTCAGGGGCGGCTGCAAAGACGTCATATTTGGCATTGCCGTTGACTTCTATTTTTTGAGGCGGGGCCCCCATCGACCGGATACGGGCCGCATCTTCTTCCAGGATCATGCTGAAGCAATCAAAGTTCTTGAGAACCCCCTCAAAAAAGGGGCGCAGTCTGAGGTACCGGTCGATTGACCTCACCGAAATCCTGCCATTTATCAGGCAGGTCCTGATCCCCAGACGCCGGGCCTCGAAGACCCAGGCAGGCCAGATTTCTGTTTCAAGGAAAACCATCACATCGGGCCTGACACGGGAAAGGGCTTTGCAGACACAGCCTGCAAAATCAACGGGGGCGTAAACCACAGGGATTTCTTCCCCAAACAGTTCCTCTGCCAGCTTACGCCCGTGTTCGGTCATGGTGGAGAGTATAACCGAGCACCCCGGCATGATTCGACGCAGCGCCTCGATGATCGACCCTGCTACCTTGACTTCGCCTAAAGAAACGGCATGTATCCAGATCCTTGGGGATCCTTTAAGTCGTTGAACCGCTTGAAGTGGAATAAATCCCAGGCGTTCTTTTAGATGGTGACGGTACTGTCCGGTTACACAAGCGTAAACAAAGAAAAATGGGAGCAAAAAAAGGAACAGGCTGCCAGTTAAACCGATATAGATGCCGTAAAGCAGACGCATACTCGTATAGTTTCTCCTCATTGAGATCTGCCGAAAGGGTAGACCATCAACGAGCGTGTCGTCAAACTTTTTCAGTGACTCTTGCCTATGAATTTGTTAAATTATCTGTATCTGTTAGATTAAGGGCTCGCGCAAAAATAAGTTCCCAGAATTGGCGCCCAGATTTAGGCCAGATTTGGCTGCGCCAATTGAGCAACACCACAGGAATAGTCTTACTATTTCGAGGATGTTGCGATTGAGGCGCGGCAGAAGATGGCCTGAAAATGGGATG
>CAZACO010000200.1:0-7096 GCA_964483185.1 uncultured Desulfobacteraceae bacterium | reverse complement strand
TGGACGACTTAGGCGCTGATTCGTTAGACCAGGTGGAACTAATTATGGCGATGGAAGAGGAATTTGATGTCTCTATCCCCGATGAAGATGCCGAAAAGATAGGCACTGTCCAAGATGCCATTGATTATATCAAAAACGCAGTTGAAAAAAAATAGGTTTCGAGGCTGGTCCTTTTAGAGCCAGGTTAGAACCGCAAGGCCCCGATATTCTAACAGTCCGCAACAAGGATGGGCAATTCTTGGAACAACCGCATGTGAAGGAGCAAAAAAAATGGCCAGAAGGGTTGTGGTTACAGGCTTGGGGATGGTTACTCCGCTGGGAACCGGTGTTGAAAAAAACTGGGAAGCAGCATGCTCTGGCACATCGGGGATTGGACCTATCACAAAGTTTGACGCCACAGGCTTTACATCACAGATTGCCGGAGAGGTCAAAGACTTCAGGGCTCAGGATTTTATGGATAAGCAAAAAGCCCGGCGCTTCGACGTATTTATCCATTATGCCATTGCTTCGGCAAGAATGGCCATGGAGGATTCAGGTCTGAAGATCACTGGAAAGAACGCTCCCAGGGTCGGCTGCGTGACCGGCTCCGGTTTGGGCGGCTTAACCATGTTAGAGCATTTTCATTCCGTTCTTTTAGAAAAGGGCCCAAAACGGATCAGCCCTTTTTTTATTCCCGGAATTATCGCCAATATGGTGCCAGGACAAATCGCCATCGAATTCGGCGCCAAAGGTCCCAACCTGTCTATTGAGACAGCATGTGCCGCCAGTAATCATGCCGTTGGCGAGGCCTTCCGGTTTATCCGGGACGGGTTTGCAGATTCGATGATTACCGGAGGCGCCGAAGCAGTGGTGACGCCATTGGCCCTTGGCGGCTTCTGTTCCATGCGCGCCCTTTCCACGAGGAATGACGAACCGGAAAAGGCCTCCAGGCCCTTTGATTTTGATCGAGATGGCTTTATTATGGGAGAAGGCGCTGGAATACTCATTTTGGAGGAACTGGAATCCGCCCTTGAAAGAGGCGCAAAAATTTATGCGGAAGTGGTCGGCTATGGCCTCACAGGGGACGCCTATCATGTATCCGCTCCCGAGCCTGAGGGCGAGGGGGCGATTCAATGCATGAAAGGAGCCCTTGATTTTGCGGGACTCAAGCCTGAAGATGTGGATTACATCAACGCCCATGGTACATCGACGAAATTGAACGACCTGTCTGAAAACAAGGCGATCAAATCCGTTTTTGGAGACCACGCCTATAAATTGAGCATCAGTTCTACAAAGTCTGTTACCGGCCATCTCCTTGGAGGGGCCGGGGGCATTGAGTCGATCTTCACTGTGCTCACTATAAAGCACGGAATCATTCCCCCCACTATGAATTATGAAACACCTGACCCGGAGTGCGATCTGGATTACGTCCCTAATATTGCCAGAAAGGCAGAGGTTAAGACCGCCATGACCAACTCCTTCGGGTTCGGGGGCACCAATGCCAGCCTGATTTTCAAGGCATACGGGAAAAACTGAAGCATACCCGCCCGTTTCCCGAGAATCTAACGATCCAAGACATTTATCTGGAGAGATATGACACTCATGAAAATCATTATCGGTTCGGACCACGGCGGATTTGATCTCAAAGAGGCCTGCAGGATCCATCTTGAGACCTTGTCCGGCTGGGAGGTAACAGATGCGGGGGTCTTCAATCGGGATGCAGCAGACTATCCGAATGTGGCCCACAAGGTTGCCCGGGCCGTGGCTAAAGGGGAATACGAACGGGGAATATTGATTTGCGGGACCGGCCTTGGCATGGGCATCGTCGCCAACCGCTATAAGGGGGTCCGGGCGGGCGTCTGTCATAACCTTTTTACGGCCAGGCTGAGCCGACAGCACAATAATGCCAACATCCTGGTTATGGGTGGACGGGTTATCGGCCTAGGAATTGCGCTTGAGATGGTAGACCTTTTCTTAAAAACGCCTTTTGATGGCGGACGTCATGAGTTGAGGCTGAATCAAATTGACTGCTAAGGATGTGTTGAACGGACAGTCTCTCAAGGATTTGGACGCTGAAGTCTATGGCGCGATCCTGGCAGAGCTTGAAAGAGAGAGGCACAGCCTCGTTATGATCGCTTCCGAGAACTATGCCAGTCGGGCGGTGATAGAGGCCCAGGCCAATGTGATGACCAACAAATACGCGGAAGGCTATCCCGGGGCCCGCTATTACGGCGGTTGCGAGTTTGTTGATCAAGCCGAAAGGTTAGCCATTGACCGGGTGAAACGCTTGTTTGGCGCTGAGTACGCCAATGTACAGCCTCATTCAGGATCCCAGGCCAATATGGCCGTTTACCTCGCTTTCTTAGAGCCCGGTGACACAATTATGGGCATGGATCTATCCCACGGAGGGCATTTGACCCATGGGAATCCCGTGAATTTTTCGGGCAAGTTTTTCAATTCTGTTTTTTATGGGTTAGACCCAGAAACGCAATTGATAGATTACGATCATGTGAGGACCTTGGCCAAAAAATACAGGCCCAAAATGATTGTTGCCGGTGCCAGCGCCTATCCGAGACACATCGATTTTTCGAGATTTGCGGATATTGCCTGTGAAAGCGGGGCATATCTCATGGCTGACATGGCACATATCGCGGGACTGGTTGCCGCGGGTCTGCACCCTTCTCCTGTTGGCGCTGCCGATTTCATAACTTCTACCACCCACAAGACCTTGAGAGGCCCGAGAGGTGGATTCATCTTATCTTCTGAAAAGTACGGCGAAAAATTGAATAAGGGTGTCTTTCCCGGCACACAAGGGGGGCCACTCATGCATATTATTGCAGCCAAGGCGGTTGCGTTCGGAGAAGCGCTTGGCCGGGCGTTTATCGACTACCAGAAACAGGTTCTTATCAATGCAAGGGTTCTTGCAGACGAGATCACCGGTTACGGTTTTGAGTTGGTCTCAGGAGGTACAGATAACCATTTGATTTTGATAGACCTGACGACCAAAGGGATAACCGGCCTTGATGCAGAACGTCTCTTGGGGAACGCCGGCATTGTTGCAAACAAGAACAGCATCCCCTTTGATAAACGGGGTCCGAAAGTAACCAGCGGCCTGAGATTGGGTACACCGGCCCTAACCACACGGGGGATGAAAGGACCCGAACTAAAAAAGATCGCAGGATTAATCAGGGACGTCCTGGAAAATCCGGACTCCCCTGCTGTTCTAAGGCGAACCCAGGACATCGTCTCCGACCTGTGTGACAGCTTTCCGATATACACGTGTGAAACTTGAAACTGGATATTGGATCTTAGTTCCGAATTATCGTTAACTTTAGATCATTTTAGGCGCTTTAAACTTTAGGCACTTCTTATGACCAGACCTTCTTGGGATGAATATTTCATCTCCATAGCCGAGATGGTAGCCAATCGATCTACCTGCCTGAGACGCCACGTGGGCGCTGTTCTGGTAAAGGAGAAGAGAATTTTGGCAACAGGTTATAATGGAGCGCCTGCCGGGCTGAAGCACTGCGAAGAAGTGGGCTGTCTCCGGCAGGATTCCTCTGTACCCTCCGGCATGAGGCATGAACTCTGCCGGGGATTACACGCGGAACAGAACGCCATTATTCAGGCGGCCTGTTACGGTATTCCGATTGGAGGATCGACACTGTACTGCACGAACAAACCGTGTGTCATATGCTCCAAAATGATTATAAATGCCGGGATCAAAAACGTTTTCTTTAAAGAAGGATATGATGATCCTTTGGCTGACGAAATGTTGGCTGAAGCCGCTATCCGGATTGTGAGGTTTGTCCCGTGATTTGTCCATACTGTACCAAAATCGATAATAAGGTGATCGATTCCCGACTCAGCAAGGATGCCAGGACCATCAGGAGGCGACGGGAGTGTATCGCCTGCGGCCGGAGATTCACCACCTATGAAAAGCTGGAAGACATTCTCCCGATGGTGATCAAAAAAGATGGCAGGCGTGAGCCTTTCAGCCGAGAGAAGATCATATCCGGAATTCGCAAGGCGTGCCAGAAGCTCCCGGTCAGCGAGGCGAAGATCGAAGAGTTTGCAGATTCCCTTGAGTCCTATTTCCAGGACTTGGGGAAAAAGGAGATAGACAGCTCAGAAGTCGGGGAGCGGGTCATCAATAAGCTGAAGGAATGGGATGAAGTGGCCTATGTGCGGTTTGCCTCCGTGTACCGACAATTCAAGGATATCAATGAGTTCATGTCAGAATTGGAAGAGATACTTAAGGCCAAGCAAGAAAAAGAGGGATAGCGGGAAACCCTGAACCTTTGAACCCGTGAACGGTTGCAATGAGGATAGGTTTGAATGACATCGATCTCAAATTCATGAGGCTGGCCTTGCGGGAGGCACGGAAGGGTTTAGGTCGGACGTCGCCGAATCCGATGGTGGGAGCGGTGATTGTCAGAAAAGGAGCCATCGTTGCAAAGGGTTATCACAGGCGTGCAGGCCTCCCCCACGCAGAGATAGAGGCCTTGAGCAGGTTAGAGAACGTGTATCCGGGAGACAGCCTTTATGTAACGTTAGAACCCTGCAACCATCTTGGAAGAACGCCCCCATGCACACAGGCCATTTTGAAAAGCGGGATCAAACGAGTGGTCATCGGGATGAAAGATCCCAATCCATTGGTGGCCGGGGGGGGATGTGAGTTCTTACAGGCACACGACATCGATGTAACCGTTGGTGTGCTGGAGACTGAATGTCGGAGGGTCAACGAAGACTTCTTGACGTTTGTCACCTGTAGACGGCCCTTTGTCATTGCCAAATCGGCGCTGACCATGGACGGATGGACCGCAACGTCGACCGGTCACTCAAAATGGATCACTAACGATACATCAAGGGCGTTTGTTCACCGGTTAAGGAACCGGGTGGATGCGGTGATGGTGGGGATAGGGACGGTCCTTTCGGATGACCCGTCTTTAACCACGCGCCTAAGAAGGGGGAGAGGGAGAGATCCCCTGCGGATTATTGTGGACACACACCTTAAAACTCCGCTCAATGCAAAGGTCGCGACGCACTGTTCATCCGCGGATACCGTTATTGTGACCGGTGAAAACGAAGCGTCCGGAGATCGACAGGCGTTTCAGACGGATGGCGTTTCAACGCTTGCATGTCCTACCAGGGACGGCAGGATCGACTTGAGTGCCTTGATGACCCGGTTGGGAGAGATGTCGGTAATGAGCCTCCTGGTGGAAGGGGGCGCTGCTATCACGGGGACCATGCTCCGGGAGAAACTGATCGACAAATTCTACATTTTCAAAGCGCCAAAGCTCCTCGGGGGAAATGACGGCATTCCGATGGCCGCCGGTCCCGGTCCCAAGAAGATGGATGAGTGCCTGGTTTTGAAAGACATTAAAGTGAGGCGATTTGGGGACGACACCCTGATACGAGGGTATCCGGCCTATCTGGATCGTTTGAGTTAAGACCCCCGTCCTAATCAAAGGCTTCACACGCTTATGATCAAATCGGTCATACGGCGGGAAGGTTCCCAATAACTCGTTCCCAGAGACCTGACAGGACTGGCCCAGCCTGCCGGGATGCCTCAATGACAGCCTCTATGGAGGTTTTTCCCATGCAATCAGGCAGATTCATGTTGGTGATAACCGCGATGGCCAGGATTCTGAGGCCGCAATGAACGCCTACGATAACCTGTGAGACAGTGGACATGCCGACCGCATCGGCGCCGATCATCCTCAAAAAGCGTGTTTCCGCGGGTGTCTCAAGCGAAGGGCCCAGAACACCCACATAGACACCCTGCCTGATCATAATCCCCAGGTGAACAGCCTCTTTCCTGGCAAGCCTGATCAAATCGGGGGGATATGCCTGGCTCATGTCAGGAAAACGAGGGCCAAACGCATCCAGGTTGGGACCTCTCAATGGATTCATTCCCTTCAGATTGATGTGGTCTGTTATAATCATCAGGTCGCCCTGTTCAAACTGGGGATTGAGCCCGCCGGCCGCGCTCGACATGAGCAGATATTCCACCCCAAGCCTGGCCATTACCCTGACAGGAAAGGTGACTTCCTGGGGCGTATACCCCTCGTAGAGATGAAAACGCCCTTCCATGGCGATGATCGCTCTGTCAGCGACCCTGCCAGTCACCAGCATCCCCTTGTGACCTTCAACCGTAGACCTTGGAAAATTGGGTATTTCTTCATACGGGAGCCGCAAGTCAGCCGTGATCCTTTGTGTTAGGGCGCCTAGGCCGGTCCCGGTGATCATCCCGATCCTGGGCGTTTCATTGAGTCTGGCCCTCAAGAATGCCACAGTTTCTGCTATCTTATCTCGCATCCAGGGTCTCCTTTTTTGTTTCAATCGTGTGAAAGCCTGCCGTTGCTTTTCTAATTAGGCCAGCAGGGCCAAAAAGTCAATACAGCAGGCCCTGTTCCGCCATGGTGGAAATGAAATAAGTGGGGTGGTAACGCCACACTTTTCAAGCCTTGTTTGCCTGTCTTACGGTGGTTCATAATATACAATTATAAATAACATTAATAGGTTATCTAACATTTTGGTCTTCCGGCACAAAATTTGCTGCATATAAAAATTTTGAGTAACCTTTTCAGGGCCGTAAGAATCGGTGATATTGTTGACCAGGCGCAGAAACGCCCGATTTTCTCAATCACCAAAAACTGCTTGACAAACGTCTGAACGGCAACTAAAGTTTCTCGATTTGAAGAATCAGGAGGTGAACAATGGACGAAGATCTGTCGTTCACAAGGCCGGTTTCACTTAAAATCATCTGTTTTACCTTCGTTTTTATAGCCCTATATACTTCCTTTGCATTCAACTCTCTTGGAGGGGAAAAAGACCTCCCCCAGACCGCAGATGATCATTCGGAAGAGCTGCGGTTCTCTCTCATAAATAAATGCAACCCCATGCCCGCCGCTGGGGCCATTTTTAAATTCAAGACACCCCAGGTTGAGGACGCTTCGCCCCCGACATCTCCTGATAGTGGCGGGGATATCAAGACATTATCCTCCTTAAGAGAAAAATCGAGGCTATTTCATCCGATTATCCTGAAGGCCGCAAACCGCCATGAGATAGATCCCGCCCTTGTCAAGGCGATTATCATGGCTGAATCGGGTTA
>CAZACO010000199.1:0-7121 GCA_964483185.1 uncultured Desulfobacteraceae bacterium | reverse complement strand
CTGCAACCCTTAGAACCTGAACTGGCTAATACCAGCGGAGGAAAGCGGCGCGATTCGGGGAGTTCATCCACGATGGTTGTGCAAGGGTCCTTTGACGCCGCTTTCTCCTTGGGGGAAGCGGCTTTTTTGTGACCTGTGGCACAGTGACCTGGGCCTTGCTCCTGACCCTCAACAGCCTTCGAAGAGGTTAGAAATTAGAAAGGGGAGTGCGCATGAAGGGAAGAAATGGGATAGAACCTATTGGACAAGAGCGCCGAAACTTATCAGGGGTGGATTTTTTTCTCCTCTGGTCCGGGGCGGCCGTTTCTCTGGCCGAGATCTGGGCAGGGGGTCTTCTGATCCCGTTAGGGTTTTTGACAGGTTTCATCGTGATCCTTATCGGACACCTCATCGGGAATACGCCCCTGGCTTTTGGCGGAATCATAGGAACCAAAATCGGCATCCCCACCATGGTGGCGGTGAGACCGTCCTTCGGGATTCGCGGATCGTATTTTGCCACGGTCCTCAACCTCGTTCAGCTTATAGGATGGACCGGCGTCATGCTTTGGATCGGGGGAAAGGCCGCACAAGGGGTGTGGCCTTTGCCCATGTTTGGATATCAAGGCTGGGTTGTCATCACCGGATTGGCCACCACCCTTTGGGCGCTGCTCGGGCATCGTTATTGGAAATGGCTCCACCGGATCGCCATCACCGCCCTTATAGCGCTGTGTTGCCTCATGACCCATGTGGTGCTCAAAGAGTACGGGCTGAGCCGCCTCATGGAAGCCCCTGCAACAGGTGGAATGCCCTTTATGGTCGGCCTTGATCTGGTCATTGCCATGCCGATCTCCTGGCTCCCCCTCGTGTGCGATTACTCACGCTACGGGAAGGGCACAAGGTCCGCCTTTTGGGGAACCTGGGTAGGCTATTTCATCGTGAGCTCCTGGATGTATACCATAGGCCTCGCCGCGGCGCTTGCCACCCAATCGTCAACACCGGAAGGCATGGTGCTTGAATTGATGGTGGGTCTGGGTCTCGCCGCACCGGCCATTATTATCGTCCTTTTTTCTACCTTCACGACGACGTTCCTTGACATATATTCGACGGCTGTTTCTGCCCTCAATATCTGGCCGGAAATGGGACAGCGACGGGGGAGTCTTGCATGCGGGATCTTAGGAACGGCCCTGGCACTCATGTTTCCTGCCACCGCTTACGAGGGCTTCCTCCTCTTTATCGGTTCGGTGTTCTGTCCCCTGTTCGGCGTCGTTCTTGCCGACTATTTTTTTCTCAGACGACAGAGGTATTTTGAGGCCGGATTCGATCAACAGGACATGTATCGGTACGTGGCGGGATTCAACCCGTGGGCCTTTGTGGCGTGGGGAATCGGATTCGGGCTCTATCACCTCCTGCAGAGAGAAACCGGCTGGGGATCGTCAATCCCGAGCCTCATCGCCACAGGCGTGATCTATCTGATCCTTATGCGGTGCTTCGGATCCTCTTCAAATTACGGGAAGGTGAAGAAAGGAGGGACTCCATGAAAACGAAGAACGTGGCCCTTGCAGTGATTCTGGTGGCCGTTGCCGTTGCGCTCTCACCCATCTTTATCCCTGTGGGGATTGCCAAGTGCTTTCCGGCACAGCACATGGTGAACGTCCTGGCCGGGGTCATGTTGGGTCCTCTTTACGCGGTGGTTATCGCCACCATCTCGGCCATACTCCGCAATATCCTGGGTCTGGGCACACTCCTGGCCTTTCCCGGTGGAATGATCGGGGCCTTTCTGGCGGGACTGGCCTTCAGGGAATTCAAGAATATCTATGTTGCAGGGGCGGGAGAAGTCATCGGAACAGGCCTGCTGGGTGCCCTGGCGAGTGCCTGGATTGTTGCGCCCGTATTCATGGGGAAATCGATGGCCATGGCCACGTTGATCATCGCATTCAGCATCAGCACGCTGGGTGGTACCGTCTTTGGTGTCATCGCACTTCATCTTTTGCGTAAGGCGGGAATCTGGAAGCCGTGATCGAGCTTTCCCACATAAACTACAGGTACGACGAGACATCAGAGGGATGGGTGCTTCACGGCATTGATCTTTTAATCGAGAAAGGAGAGTATGTCCTCCTCTGCGGCGCGAGCGGTTCTGGGAAATCCACTATCGGATATCTCTTAAACGGCCTTATCCCGCATTTTTTGGGCGGGACACTTCAAGGCACCGTTTCTGTACTCGGCCAGGACACCAGCGGCCTCACCGTTGCGGACCTGCTTTCAAAGGTGGGCCTGGTCTTCCAGAACGCAGACGCACAGCTTTTCAACAGCACCGTCGAGAACGAGATCGCCTTTGGACTTGAAAGCTTAGGGCAGTCGGCACAGGAAATTGAAATGGAGATAGAACGGACCGCAGCGGCCCTCGGCATCGGCCATCTGCTGGATCGGCCGCCCACCGCCCTGTCCGGTGGGGAGAAGCGGCTGGTAACCATTGCATCGATTCTCTGCCTGAGTCCTCCTGTCATCGTCCTTGACGAACCCCTGGCACACCTGGATTGGGAAGGCGCAAAGAGGATTCGAACCGTCCTCCGCGATCTTCACCAGCGGGGGACGACCGTTTTGGTTGCTGAGCAGCGTGTGGGTGCCCTGCTCAAGGACGTTACACGGTGCCTGGTATTGGACCAGGGAAAGCTCCTTTTTGACGGCACAGTTGATGGCGCGCGGCCGGTGCTGATCGAACAACACCTGGTGCCGGACTATCCCATTAAAGAGAAGGACACAGGCAGAAAGAAGCCGCCCCTGCTCCAGGTTAAACAGATCAGCCATGAAATGGATATCAGGCCCGTTCTTCACCATGTTTCCTTGGAGGTGCTGGAAGGAGAAATCCTTGCCGTTGTAGGGCGCAATGGTTCGGGAAAGACCACACTGATTCAACACTTCAACGGCCTCCTTCACCCCTCTAAGGGTGAGCTGCTCTTCATGGGGAAACGGATCCGGGGCAGAGCACCACCAGAGATTGCAGCCCAGATCGCCATATCATTTCAGAACCCGAATGATCAGTTTTTCAAGAACACGGTCGAGGATGAACTCATGGTAGGGATGAGGCGGGTAGAGGGTGACGCGGATGAGTGGTTCCAGGAGTTGTGTCGACGCTTCCATCTCCATGGACTTCTCGAAGCGTCTCCATACCGTCTGAGCGAGGGGCAAAAAAAAAGGGTTGCCATCGCTTCCATGCTCGTCATGCGTCCGAGGCTGCTGGTCCTGGATGAACCCACCGTCGGGCAGGATGGCCGTTTTCTTGAGGCCCTGGCCGGGCTCCTTCTTTCCCTCAGGGAAAGCGGGCTTACCATCGTCATTGTGACACACGACCTGAATTTTGCCTTTGCGACGGCCGATCGGTGGGTGGTTGTATATGGCGGAGAGGTGGTTGGCGCAGGCCGTCCCCGGGAACTGGCAGGGGATGAAACACTGGTTCAGATGGGGGCACTGGAGACGGATGGCTGGATGCGCAGGGGAGGCGGGCAGGATCGTGCGCGTTAAGAGATTCGATCCCAGGACAAAACTCGCCCTGGGAGCAATGGGTATTACCGTCATTCTGATCACGCAGCAGACACTCCCCCTCATCGTGGCGTTGTCTTTTCTGTGTGGGGGCCTCCTTGCGCTCAGAATGGTGAAGTCATGGATTCGTGCTCTCAAATTGATACTGCCCCTTGTCGGCCTGGTATTTGTCATCGCGATCATCTCTTTCACCCCGGACACCGCTCTCATGCTTTCCTTACGGCTGCTCAACCTCCTCACCGTCTCTTTTGTCTTTTTTCAGAGCATACGCCCGGAAGAACTTGGAGACAGTCTCAGAAAGATGGGGATTCCCTATGAATTTTGTTTTATCCTTAGCACCTCCCTGCGCTATGTCCCGTTGATCGGCGGAAAAATCCGCAGCATTATGGATGCTCAGCGTTCCAGAGGCATTGACCTGCGGCCAAGGCTCAGAAACATACCTCATTTTGTGGCCCTTCTCATGCCCCTCCTTGTGCAGTCCTTTGTCCTTGCGGAGCAACTGGCCATGGCCATGGAATCGAGGGGGTTTGCGAGAAGGGGGCGATCCTTCCGCAGAGAGTATCGTGTTTCGTTTGGGGAATATGCGATGATGGGTGTTGCCTTGGCCCTTCTCGTGGTCTTTATGGGTTGGGAGCGAGGATGGATACAATAATACCGGAAGGAAGAGGGGTGCGGCCAGGGGCCGGGATGTTATCGATCAGGCATTGTCAAAAGATGGGGGGTAGATCATGAAGCGGATATTGACCATCGCCGGTTCCGATTCCGGAGGCGGCGCGGGAATCCAGGCGGATTTGAAAACCATCACCGTGCTGGGCAGTTACGGCATGAGCGCGATAACCGCCCTCACGGCTCAAAACACATTGGGGGTGCAGGGTGTTCATCCTGTGCCGATCGATTTCATCACACTGCAGATGGAATCCGTTCTTTCCGACCTGGGTGCTGACGCGGCAAAGACAGGGATGCTTGCCACCCCGGAGATCGTTCTGGCGGTGGCCGAGCAGTTGAGACGGTTCAGGGTTGAATGCCTGGTGGTTGACCCGGTCATGGTGGCCAAAAGCGGAGATGCACTCCTCTCCGAGTCAGCACGGGTTACCATAAGGGACGTACTATTGCCCCTGGCCCATGTGGTCACTCCCAATCTCCCCGAGGCATCGGTACTCTGCGGATTTCCCGTGCGGGACCTCGATGCCATGAAAGCGGCGGCCAGGAAGATTCACACGCTGGGTCCCCGATTTGTGCTGGTCAAGGGTGGACATCTGGAAGGGAATGCAGTGGACGTGCTCTTTGATGGGGATGGGTTTCAGACTTTCGATGCCCATCGTCTGAGCAACCGGAACACCCACGGAACAGGCTGCACCTTTTCGGCTGCGCTGGCCACCTTTTTGGGGCAGGGTTTGACGATGCCAAAGGCGTTGGAGGAGGCCAAGAAGTTCATTACCCGGGCCATCGCCTTGGGTTTGAATCTGGGCTCCGGGCATGGCCCCACAAACCATTATGCCCATGTGCTTCAATTTAGAGAGCGAGAGAGTGTGCTCCGAGACCTGCGAGAAGCCGTGCAGAGGCTGTCTTGTGAGCCAATGGGACGGTTGATCCCGGAAGTCCGCTCCAACTTCGGTTACGCCTTGTCGGGGGCCTTTGACCATGAGGATGTAGCTGCCATACCGGGGCGCATCTCTCAGGTAGGAGAAAGGCTCTTGGTTTGCCGCGATCCCGCTTTTGGGGCTTCACGACACATAGCCAAGGTAGTCCTTGCGGCCATGATGTACGATCCCGAGATACGCTCGGCCATGAATATTCGCTATTCAGAAAGAATTGTGGCGGTCTGCCAGGGCTTGGAGCTGCAGGTCGCATCTTTTGACCGGCGCGAGGAACCGGAGGAAGTCAAGGCGCGGGAAGGCTCCACCCTGGAGTGGGGCACCCAGCGAGCCCTCCAGGGTGTCGGCCACGTCCCGGATGTGGTCTATGACGAGGGAGAGAAAGGGAAAGAACCGATGATACGAATCCTGGGGAGAAATCCGATGGAGGTGGTGGAAAAGGCCCTCATGATTTGGAGAGCATGTGAAACCTCCCCACTCACTTTCCCAGACAGAACTGGCTGAAGATGCTGTCCAGGACTTCCTCAGTGGTGGTCTCTCCGGTGATTTCTCCCAGGGCGTCGAGCCCGCTTTTGAGCTCTAATGCGACAATCTCCATCGGTGCATCCTCCCTTGTATTGAGCGCTGCACCCTTGAAAAACTGGAGGGCATGGCTCAGGGCATGGCGGTGCCTGATGTTGGGGGCCGCGTGAGAGGATGTCATATCCGATCTGCCTTCGAGGATGCAGTCCTTCAGCGCCTTTTTCAGTTGATCAAGCCCCTGTCCGGTAAGGGCTGAAATCTTGACAGCGGGGAAAAGTGAAAATGTCTCATCATCTGCCCCCTGACCGAGTTTAGATGGCAAATCGATTTTGTTCAGCACGATCAAGCCCTTTTTCCCCTTGCATTGAAGGATAATATCCAGGTCATCCCGGCCCAAGGGCCGGCTTTGGTCAATGACGATCAGCACAAAGTCGGCTTCCGTCAATTTCTGTTTGGTCAGGTGAATTCCAAGTCTCTCCACCTCATCTTCGACGGTCCTGAAGCCCGCTGTGTCCATCAGCCGAAGCGGTATCCCTTCGATCGTTATGGTGGATTCGATGATATCCCTCGTGGTGCCGGGTATAGGCGTAACAATGGCCCGTTGCTCGTTCAAGAGACGATTCAGAAGGCTTGATTTGCCGGCATTGACCCGGCCTGCAATGACGGTATTGATCCCGTCCACCCATATCCTGCTTTCATAGGCCGCTATTAAGGCCTCAATCGGGGTTATGAGATCCTTCTCTATTTCATTTGCGCCCTTTTCCCTGAAAACTGCATCGGCTTCCGCTTCCGGAAAATCGATGGCCGCCTCTGCCCGTGCGAGGATATGAATCGCTTTCTGTCTCAATGCCTCGATGTCCACTCTGAACGCGCCTTGGACCTGTTGCGAGGCCAGGTAGAGCCCTCTCTCGGACCGGGAATTGATGAGATCGACGACCGCTTCGGCCTGGGTCAGATCGATCCTTCCGTTTAGAAATGCCCGTAGCGTAAATTCCCCAGGTCTGGCCAGTCTTGCCCCTTGCGATAAGAGGATGTCGAGGATCTTGGAAAGGACTGCATATCCGCTGTGGGAGTTAATTTCAACGATATCTTCTCGAGTGTAGGTGCGGGGGCCCCTCATGAAGCTGAGTAAAACCTCATCAATGGCCTTTCCAGAGGATGGTTCTAATAAATGCCCCAAGTAGAGATGACGGCTTTTAAGGG
Source organism: uncultured Desulfobacteraceae bacterium (assembly GCA_964483185.1). GTDB lineage: Bacteria > Desulfobacterota > DSM-4660 > Desulfatiglandales > Desulfatiglandaceae > CAZACO01. The sequence goes on along the minus strand of CAZACO010000199.1, from coordinate 285 downwards.
AAGGGGTGGGGTGATTGGGTTTAAAGATCTTTTGAGCGATTTCAAGACAAAGGGGACCGCTGATCCGTATGATGCCGATTCCTGCCTGGCCAATCGGGGTGGCGATGGCTGCGATGGTGTCCTTATCAGGCATGTCAAATGCCATTGTGTGAAACTTGAAACTCGAAGTTTGAAATTGGATGTTGGATGTTCGATATTGGATGTCGGCTGATAGTTACACCTGCAACCCGTAACCCCGAGTCCTCTCCAAAGTTTCTGCCTGATCAGACTGGCCCTTGGATTGAC
>CAZACO010000198.1:0-7143 GCA_964483185.1 uncultured Desulfobacteraceae bacterium | reverse complement strand
GAAGGGACAACGTCCTGCCCGGAATATGTGGAAGGGTATGCACCCATCCCTGCGAGGCGGCCTGCAGGCGGGGTGAACTGGATGAACCCCTTGCCATCAGAGATATTAAACGCTTTGTAGCGGATTACGAGAAGGCCCATCCGCCACAAAGACGGCGGACAAGTCCGCACGTATCACCTACCGAAGACATCCCGGGAAGAGATGAAAGGGTTGCTGTCGTTGGATCAGGGCCGGCCGGATTGGCTGCCGCCGCTGATCTGGCCCGGACCGGATACCGGGTAACGGTCTTTGAAAAAGAAGCTGAAGCAGGAGGGCTGCTCCGCTACGGGATCGGTCCTCACCGTCTCCCGAGAGATATCCTTGATTACGACCTTGAATATATCAGAAAGTCAGGGGTCGAGTTTGTCACCTCGCATCGGGTTGACATGTCTGATTCCCTGAGCCGTCTCAGAGATGACTTTGAAGCCATAATACTGACCGTGGGCTCCTGGACCGACAGGAAACTCGGGGTACCGGGAGAGGACCTGGAAGGGGTCGAAGGATGTCTCTCCGTCCTAAACCGGCTCTATCGTGACGGGCGTGACACCCAGGCCGAAGAGCTGTTGCAGTCGGGGGCACCGGCAAGGGGAGAGGCATTAGCCGTGATTGGCGACGGGAATGCTGCGCTTGATGCAGCGCGCGTCATGAGGCGCCTGGGCGCAGATGTCACGATCGTTTCCTGGTTTTCCGAAGACGTCATACCGGCAGACAGAGAAGAGATCAAGCAGGCCATGGAGGAGGGCGTCTCTATTATCGATCAGACCCAGGTGATAGCCTTTTCCGGCCAGAATGGCAGGCTGGATCATCTGACCTGCCGGCCGACACAACCGGGAGCGCCAGACGTCAACGGGATCGCATGGCCGGTCATTGTCCCGGGATCAGAGCCTTTTGACCTCAAATTTTCCAGGGCTATCGTTGCCATCGGCCAGTCAGGCGCCTTTCGCTCGGGAATCTTATCCAGTGGAAGTGGGGACCCTGGAGGGCTCCAGACGACGCCTCATGGCTTTTTAGCGGCTGATGAAACCGGACGCACCAACATTGACGGCGTCTATGTGGCCGGCGATGCCGTTACAGGCCCGTCCACCGTGGTCCAGGCCATGGCCTCGGGCAGGGCCGTAGCCCGTTCGGTTCATAGGGCGTTGAGTGGCGAAGACCTCCCCCTGAGCGCGTCATCGAGACCTGAAGACAGGGATTATCCCCAGATCCCTGAAGACATCCCTTCCCTTGCCCGACCGACCATGCCCGAGAGACAGCCGGCTGTCAGAAAGGATAATTTCTCGGAAGTGGCACTGGGTCTGAGCGAGTCCCAGGTCCTATTTGAGGCCGAACGCTGTCTCCAGTGCGGGATCTGTTCCGAGTGTCTCCTCTGCACCGAGGCCTGCAATTCTTTGAGCGCCATACATCACCAGGAACAGCCGGAAGAGAGTGTAGAGCATGCGGGCGTTGTGATTATCGCTGATCCAGAAGCGGCCCCTGCGGTCAAGGGAGAAGATGTGCTCAGGGCCTATGGTCCCAAAGCTGCCAGGTCGGACGTGAACGCGATGATCATACGCGGCTTTGCCGCTGCCGCCCATGCCATGGTATTGTTAGGCGGGACCTCCCAGCGACCGAGAGGCCGAGGGGTTTCTTTCCTTCCCCCTGATCCGGAGCTGTCCCCCGAGATTCGCATGGGGGTCTTTGTATGCCGCTGTAATGACGCCTTCGGCTGGATGGACGAGATGAATCAATATGTGGAGGGCCTGACCCGGAGAGAAGAGATCGCCCATGCCGACGTCACGCCGTCTGCTTGCACAGCGGAAGGCACGGCAGGCATTCTGAGGGCTATCCGTGAAAAGGGCCTGACCCGGGTGGTCCTTGCGTCCTGTGTGTGCTGCCCCCTCGACTTTGTATGCAGTGCCTGCACGGATCAACGCAGCCGATTGAAGGACGCACTCTTTCATGGGACAGGGGTCAGCCGGGCCATGGTTGAGACCTGCAACCTGAGGGGTGAGGCCCTCCGCTATCTCGTGCACGATCGGGCTAGGGCCCTTAAGCGATTTGCCGGACTGATCGATCGGTCCATCAGCAGGGCCAAGACCCTGCGGCCCCTTCCGGCACCGGTAAGGATATACAATTTCGCGACGGCGGTCATCGGCGAGTCCGACTCAGCCATCAACAGCGCCCTGACTTTAGCCTCTGCCGGGCTTGAGGTGTTTTTGTTCGGGACCAGGGAAAAACCATTGTCAACCGAACTCGCCCACCCGAACATCCATTGTTTCCAAGGATCCAAAGTCAACGGTATGAGCGGCAAGCTGGGCGATTTTCAGATCTTTGTAGAAACCAACGAGTTTTCTCAGGTGATGCAGGTAGGGGCGATCATCTTGGGAGATAAGGCTAGAAGACTGACCCCTTACATCCCCCAGGAAGGTCTCCCGAGCATCATCCTGTCATCGTCGATGCAAAAAAGCGGCCTTTCTGGGATACCCTTTGCCTATCCCGGATCCACATCGATCGCTGGACTTTTCAAGGCCTATCCCTCGGGAATTCCTGTGTCTCAACGGAGGGCCGGGGCTGCGGCCGCTGCCCTTGCCGCCGCCATCATGCCCCGGGGGCCGAGACAGAGCAAGGGATTCACCGTGGTGGTCGACGAAGACCGGTGCCGGGGATGCGGCCGGTGCACCCGCATCTGCCCCTACCAGGCGGTGACCCTACACAAGAACGGAGTGGGCGGGTGGTATGCAAAGGTGGACGAGGCCCTCTGCAAGGGATGCGGCAACTGCATCTCGGTATGCCCGTCAAATGCCGCTGACAGTCCGTATAGAAACCAGGGGTATCTGGAAGAGCTGCTGAGAGCGGTACTCGTCAGAGCCCCCGCAGGGCGGGGATAATTGGATACAGACCCTGCTGCCATGCCGGGCGCTGGATTCGGGACAGGCACACCCCCGCAGGGTGGGATCCTGTATCCAGACAATCACCGAACAGATGAACCTGTGGACGCCTGCCAACGAAAAATAACGGATAATGGGGTAATGAAACAGATCCATGAAAGATTTTAATATCATACTCTTCATGTGCAACTGGGGGCCGCATGCGGCCTATCAGACGCTTCAGGATACTGCAGCCCGAATCCCGGACGAAATCAGGATGGTGCGAATCCCGTGCGTGGGAAGGATCAGTAAGGCCCTCCTCCTCAAGTCTTTTGAAATGGGAGCAAACGGCGTGGCCCTGGTCGGGTGTCAACCGGGTTCATGTCGTTATGGTACAGGATCGTCCAATGCACAGGACCATGTGGAAGATACCCGTGGCATTCTGGAGCTCTTAGGCTTAGGAAAAGATCGCCTCCGTTTAGCCACCTTCCTGCCTGATGAATCGGAACGCCTCCTTGAGTTCCTGCAGCGTTTTTCAACGGAAATAAGGGAAATGGGCCCAAGCCCCATAGTTCCTGCCGGGGAATGGATCCCGGCAGCCGAGGGGGATGAAGGTGTTAAGGAGATTGTGTCTGCCCACGATGTATATGCCTGCCAGGACTGCGGGAAATGCTCGTCTGCCTGTCCCCTGACCCTCTCAGGGAAACCCTTCTCCCCGAGGGCCATAGCCAACGCCGTGATTGCCGGGCATATCGACTCCCCTTCCGTGCAGAAGGACATCTGGTCCTGTCTGACCTGTGGGCTCTGTTATGACCGGTGCCCATCGGCCGTCAACTTTGCCGACTTTATTCGGGATTTACGCAATTTCCTGGCACAGAAAAATTCAGACATGTATGCGTCTCACGGCGGGTTTCTTCATTCTCTGATGCGGACCATGACATCGGAGGAACTCAAGATACACCACTGGGAATGGCTTCCCGGGGATATCCGGACAGACCCCGATAGCAAGGTCCTGTTTTTCGGCGGATGCGCCCCCTATTTTGATATTTTCTTCAGAACCCATCTGGGCGTGCAGACATGTGACATCCTGGTAGACAGTCTTCGTCTCCTCAATTTTTTCGACATCCATCCGGCCCTGCTGGAGGATGAGCGGTGCTGCGGTCACGACCTTCTCTGGTCCGGGGACAAGGAAAACTTTTTGAAACTGGCGCAATTGAATGTGCGCGCCCTTCATGACATGGGGATTGAAGAGGTCATCACAGCCTGTCCCGAATGTTATCGGACCCTTGCCAGGGACTATCCTCAACAGGGACTCGATCTGGGGTTTAAGGTCACCCACATCTTTGATCTGGTCGAGAAAGAGATCGACAAGGGGGCCGTCGGTTTCAAGGACCTGGACAGGAAACTGACCTTTCAGGACCCCTGCCGGCTGAGCCGTTTTGAAAATCGTTCGGATCTGCCGAGGAAACTGATCAAGCGGCTGAATCCCGTCTCGTTCGATGAGATGCCGGACCATGGCGCCAGCGCCCTCTGCTGTGGCAACAGCGCCTGGATTGGATGCGATGCATTCAGCAAGGCCCTTCAAGTGAAACGTCTCCGACAGGCCCACAATACGGGGAGCGATCTGTTGGTCACGGCGTGCCCCAAATGCCAGATCCATCTCCGCTGCGCAATGGAAGACCCGTTCTTGGGCGAGGAACTTCAGATGGATATGATGGATCTCACGAGCGTTCTGGCCAAGACCATCGAGTGGGAGTAGCTGAGGGTTTCGGGAGGAAGAAATGGAAGGAAACGTGCGCATTAAAGAGACTGAAAATGCGGATGAGAAGGCCCGCATCGGCGTCTATGTCTGTCATTGCGGTCTGAATATCGCGCAGACAGTAGATTGTCAAAAGGTGGCCGAGGCTGCCTCTCTCTTAGACGATGTCATCATTTCAAAAGATATCGGCTATGCCTGTTCAGAGCCCGGGCAGCAGCAGATCAGGGATGATATCGGCGAGTATGAACTGGACCGGGTGGTGGTGGCATCCTGCTCGCCCAGGCTGCATGAACCCACCTTCAGGCAGATGCTTCAGTCTGCCGGAATCAATCCCTACCTCCTGGAGATGGCCAATCTCCGCGAACAGTGCAGTTGGGTCCACATGAACGAGCCTGACGCGGCCACCCGAAAGGCCCAAGACCTGGTCAAGATGGCCGTGTCGCGGATCCGCCTCCTCCAGCCCCTCCAGGAAGACACCCTTCCCCTGACCAAGCGGACCCTGGTCATCGGGGGGGGCGTGGCAGGAATCCAGGCGGCCCTCGACCTGGCAGACAATGGATATGATGTGGTTCTGGTGGAGAAGCGGGCGACCATCGGCGGGGTGATGGCCCAGTTGGACAAGACCTTTCCCACCATGGACTGTTCCATCTGAATACTCGGGCCGAAGATGACGGATGTCGGTCGACATCCCCGGATCACACTCTACACCCTCAGCGACGTGGTCAATGTCAAGGGTTACGTGGGCAACTTTGATGTCAGGATTCTGAAAAAGGCGCGGTACGTGAATGAAAAGGAATGCACGGCATGCGGGGAATGTGTGAAGGTCTGCCCCGTGATCCGGCCTGATGAGTTCAATTTGGGCCTTTCATCCCGACGGGCCATTTTTTCTCCCTTTCCTCAGGCCGTCCCATCGGCCTATGTCATCAATATCAACGAGTGCCTCGGTCACAATCCGGTGGTGTGCGCCAAATGCGTGGAGGCCTGCGACAAGGGGTGCATTGATTTTCACATGTCGGATGAGGAGATCGTGGAGACTGTGGGATCGATCGTGGTGGCCACGGGCCTGGAGGTATATGATCCCACAGAGCTTGATGAGTACGCCTACACGCGTTTCGAAAATGTCGTCACAAGCCTCGAATTCGAACGCCTCATCAATGCCGGCGGGCCGACCCAGGGAGAGGTCCTGCGACCCACAGACCGGCGACGCCCACGGTCCATCGGATTTGTACAGTGCGTCGGTTCCCGTTCCGCCAAAAAGGGTGGGAGCTACTGTTCGAACGTATGCTGCATGAACACGGTAAAGAGTACCCTGATGCTCAAAGAGCACTATCCTGACATGGATATCAAGGTCTTTTACATCGACATCCGGGCCTTTGGAAAAGGCTTCGAAGACCTCTACACCCGGAGTCGGAGATTAGGCGTTCATTACCTCAGGGGGCTTCCGGGCACGGTTGAGGAAGAACCGGATAAAGGCCTGAAGGTATCGGTGGAAAACACCGCCACCGGAAAGCTTGAAACGCACCGACTGGATATGCTGGTGTTGGCCTTGGGGATCAAACCGGCCTCAAGCACCCAACGGCTCCAGGAGATGTTGGGTCTCCAGCTGACCCCGGACGGATTCTTTTTGGAGGCCCACCCCAAGCTCCAGCCGGTGGACGCCGCAACCCGTGGTATCTTTTATGCCGGGTGTGCGGAAAGCCCGAAAGATATCAAGGAAAGTGTTACCCAGGCGTCGGCTGCTGCGGCACGCGCCATCCGCCTCATGCACAAGGGAGAAATCACCACCGAACCGATTACATCCATGGTGGTCGCAGAGGCGTGCAAGTCATGTGGAAAATGCGCAGAGGTCTGCCCGTATAATGCGATCAGCGTCGATGTCAAGCGAAAGACGCCGGCGGTGGTCAATACGGCCGCCTGTGCCGGGTGCGGCACCTGCGCCGCCGAGTGCCCGTTCGGTGCCATTGTCATGAACCATTTTACCGACGGCCAGATCCTGAATCAGGTCCATGCGCTCCTTGAAGAAGATCCGAAAGAAAAGATTCTGGCCTTTGCGTGTAACTGGTGCTCCTATGCGGGGGCTGACTATGCAGGGGTTTCCAGGCTCCAATACCCCCCGAATGTCCGTCTGATTCGAACCATGTGCTCGGGGAGGGTCGATGAAAAATTCATCTGGGAAGGCTTCATGATGGGGGCCCCCGTGATCCTGGTGAGCGGGTGTCATATCGGCGACTGCCACTATATTGACGCCAACCACTGGACAGAAAAGCGGATAAAGAAAATACACAAGAAGATGGCCAAGTTGGGGATCCGTCCGGAACGGCTTCAACTGGAATGGATCAGCGCGGCCGAAGGGGTCCGCTTTGCCGAGGTCATGAAACGGATGGAGGCCCTCAGAGAGGCGGTGTCTCTTGACGAGATCGCCGAGACCGTCCGGATCCATAAAGAATGATTGAATACTGACGAGTGAATATTGATGCATTCGTAAAAAGTCAAAATCTC
>CAZACO010000197.1:0-7172 GCA_964483185.1 uncultured Desulfobacteraceae bacterium | reverse complement strand
GAACTGAAAAGCAAACATATCTCTATGGCGCAGAGCAATCCGAAAAAACGATATTTCAAGTTGATCGGATTCTTCGTGGCATTCCTCTTGCCATTTATTTTTTTAGCCTCCCCTTCTTCGGCGAAGGAACTTCCTCTGGTCTGGGTCGTCTCCACCGGAGGGACCATCGCCGAAAAGATTGATCCGGCCACGGGCGCGGCAGTGCCCGCCGTGTCCGGAGACGACCTCCTCAAGGCCGTTCCCCGGCTGAAGAAGGTCGCCCGTATCAAGGCATTCCAACTCTGCAACATCGACAGTTCGCACATGACCCCTGAGATCTGGAAATATCTTTCCCTGAAGGTCAACACGCTGCTTGCCGATCCGGGCGTGAAAGGGGTGGTCGTCACCCATGGGACCGACACCATGGCTGAGGGCGCCTTCTTTCTGGAACTCACCGTGACATCGAGAAAACCGGTGGTCTTTGTCGGGGCGATGCGCAACGCCTCGGATTTAAGCCCGGATGGCCCTGCCAATATCATGAACGCCGTCCTCCAGGTATGTTCCCCTGCTGCTGCCGACTGGGGGGTTACCGTAACGCTCAACAACTATGTCAACTCAGCCTGGCATGTAAAAAAGACACAATCGACCAATGCCCAGACCTTTGTCTCGGGTCCTCACGGCTATCTGGGCTACATCATCATGGGAAAGGTCCTGCGCTACCACGACCAGAACCGAATCCTGAAATTCCCTATCCCCGAAAGGCTGCCCAAGGTGGTTCCCCTCACGACGTTTGCCGGAGATGACGGTTCGCTCATCCGACACGCCATCTCCGCGGGGGCCAGAGGACTGGTCATTGAGGCGGTCGGGGCTGGAAATGTAAATCCGAAGGTGACAGCCGCGATTCAGGAGGCCCTGACGAAGAAGATCCCGGTCATCATCACCACCCGTGTGGAGTGGGGGGGAGTGGTCCCGGCTTACGGGGATGTGGGAGGGGGAGAATACCTGGAGAATCTCGGCGCCGTTCTCGGCGGCGAACTCGACATATTCAAGGCCCGATTACTGCTAATGCTGGCCTTAGCCCAGCCGGACTTTAGAACGGATACGCTCAAGACCTACTTCAGATACTGAAATCAGCGTCGGTCACGCGTTCAAGGTTCCCCGCGGGATTCAGGATTGCCTGGAATCATTCCAATACAGGAGGGAAGTAAAATGGGTAGAGCAGACATCGAAAAAGGATATGAGGACTTAAGTCCCTTTGAGCTCAAGAACAAGCTTATCGCTATGGCAAAGACCAACCGTGAGAAGATGATGCTCAACGCCGGACGGGGCAACCCGAACTGGGTCGCGACCGGACCGCGTGAGGCCTTCTTCCTCTTGGGCACATTTGCCGTTGAGGAAGGGCACCGGGTCCTGAGCCGTCCCGGACTGGCCGGCGCCCCGGACTCCGGGGGGATGGGGGAACGCTTCCAGGAGTTCTGCCGCACCCATGCCGAGCAGCGAGGGGGTCAGTTTTTGGCCGACGCCTATAAATACGCAACCGAGAAACTCGGTCTGGACGGCGACGCCTTTATCGGCGAGATGGTTGACGGCATCCTGGGCGACCACTATCCCACTCCGGACCGTGTCCTCGAAAACATCGAAAAGATCGTCCGTGCCTATCTCGACGTTACCATGTGCGACAGCATTCCCCCCGAAGGGACCATGGACCTCTTCGTGGTAGAAGGGGGAACCGCGGCCATGACCTATATCTTTAACACCCTGAAAGAAAACGACCTGGTCACCCCTGGCGACAAAATCGCCTTAGGCACCCCCATCTTCACTCCTTACCTGGAGATCCCTGTCCTCAACGACTATGAGCTGGTCGTCATCGAACTCGAACAGGACGAAGAGAACAACTGGCAATACCCGGACTCGGAACTTGAAAAACTCAGCGACCCCGATATCAAGGCCTTCTTTCTGGTTAATCCTTCCAATCCTTCATCGGTGAGCATTGACAGCAAGTCCCTGGATAAGATCGCCGAAATCGTGAAGACCCGGAGGAAAGACTTGATCATCCTCACCGACGATGTCTACGGCACCTTCGTCAACGGGTTCAAATCGCTTGTCTCCATTGCGCCCCAAAACACCATCCTTGTCTACTCATACTCCAAATACTTCGGAGCGACCGGGTGGAGGCTGGGGGTTATCGGGATCTACCATGACAATGTTATGGACAAGATGATCGCCGCTCTTCCAGAGGACAAGCGCAAAGAACTCCACCAGCGCTACCAGTCGATTATCACAGATCCGGACAGCCTGAAGCTGATCGACCGCCTGGTCGCCGACAGCCGCGCCGTGGCCCTCAACCACACCGCCGGTCTTTCCACTCCGCAGCAGGTGATGATGGGACTCTTTTCCTTCCAGGAGCTCCTCGATTCCGACAGCCATCTGTACAAGAAAGAGGCCCAGGACCTGGTCCGGGAGCGGTTCGAGACCCTCTACGCAGGACTCGGCGCCACGGCCCCGGAACTCCCGTGTTATGCCCACTACTACACAACCATCGATATCCCCAAACTGGCCAGGGAACGCCACGGGGAAGAATTTGCGAAATGGCTTCACTCCGCTCACGAACCGATCGATTTTGTCTGGAGACTGGCACAAGAAAAGGGGATCGTTCTTATGGACGGGGGTGGCTTCGATGCCCCCGAGATGTCCGTCCGGGTCTCCCTTGCCAACCTCTTCAAGGACGATTACGACAAGATCGGCAAAGGGATCAGCGCCCTCTTGGAAGATTATCGGAAAGAGTGGGAATCTGAAAAATAGACCTTGGGAGGTATCAGGATGCATACCCTGATTCATGACATATTTCATCTCTGTCGGGAGAATCCCTCGCTCCTTCTTTTTGCGTCCCTTGCGGCCGGCTATGCCCTCGGGAAGGTCAAGTTCGGGACCTTTTCGCTCGGTTCCACCACCAGCGTCCTGATCGTAGCCATTGTCCTGGGGGCAATGATCCTCGGCAATACCCATTTCGACCTGGGCCTGATCAAGACGATCTCCTTCGGGTTCTTTATCTTCGCCATCGGTTACAAGGTCGGTCCGGATTTCATCGGCGGGCTGAAACGAGGGGGGGTCAAGTATGTCACGGTCTCCGTCTTTTTCTGCGTCACCGCCCTGGTCGCTGCCATCGTCCTGGCCAAACTCTTCGGCCTCAACAGCGGATACAGCGGGGGATTCCTGGCCGGGGCACTGACCCAGTCCTCGGTCATCGGAACCGCCAGTGGGGCGATCCAGAAGCTCACTGCCGGAAAGGTCACCGAGGCCCTGGATCTCAAGTCCGATATCGCCGTTGCCTATGCCGTCACCTATGTCTTCGGCACCGCGGGGTTGATCATCCTCCTGAAGATCATCGCCAACCTATGGAGAATCAACCTGCCTGAGGCCGCAAAAAAAGCCGAGGCCGAACTCGGGTCCGTCGATGAGGAAGAATCGGTAGAGGCCTTCCACTGGTCCAATCTGGTCGTTCCCAGGGCCTACCGGGTTGATAACCAGGGGGTGATCGGAAAGACGGTCCAGGAAGTCGAAGCCCTCTTCCCGAAACGCGTAGCCGTTGACCGGATCAAGAAAGGGGAGAAGGTCATCGATCAGTTTAAGGGGGATGTTAAGCTGGACAGGGGGGATATTGTCGTCCTCACCGGTTTCCGGTCCCGTATCTTTAAGGCCTCGGAGATCGTCGGACCGGAAGTCGACGACAAAGTGGTTCAGGAGATGGTCGGAGAAATCCTCGGCATCTGCATGACCAGCAAGGCATTGGACGGGAAATCCATTAGTGAGATCTTCATGGGCCAGGGGCACGGCTGTTTTATCCGAAACGTGACCCGTCAAGGGCACGAACTCCCGCTCGCCCCAAAGCTCAGAGTGCACCGCGGTGATATCATCTCCGTGATCGGTGCCCATAAAGACGTGGAGGCACTCATTGCGGCGATCGGCCATCCGGAACACCGGACCCAGGTCACCGACCTGGTGACAGTGGGAATCGGAATCATCGTCGGGACACTGGTCGGCTTGATAGCCGTCAATGTGGGGGGCGTTCCTGTCACCTTGGGAGTAGGCGGAGGGGTCCTGGTTTCAGGGATCTTTTTCGGGTGGCTCCGGTCGGTCAGGCCCACCTGGGGACAGATTCCTACGCCGGCCCAGTGGATCTTTACCGATCTCGGGCTGAATCTCTTCATCGCCTGCGTCGGCATCTCGGCCGGTCCCGAGGCCCTCGCGGCCCTCAAACAGGCGGGCATCAATATTTTCATAGCCGGGGTCTGCCTGACCTGCATCCCCCATATCCTGACCTGGATCTTCGGACTCTACCTGCTCAAGCTCAACCCGGTACTCCTCTTAGGCGCGATGACCGGGGCCGGAACCTGTACCGCAGCCATGAATTCGGTCCGAGATGACTCGAAGAGCGCGGTCGCGGTGATCGGGTATACCGTTCCCTATGCCATCGGGAATGTCCTGCTCACTGTCTGGGGCGCCCTGATCGTGAGTATGGTATAACCCCCTGTCGAGATCGACTCGACCATGGTTCGCTGCACAGTATACGCCTTGCGCAGCCGCGGGATCAGCATATCGGGACGGCAATCAACCGGTATCCTGAAGCAGGTCGCAGATCTCGCGGCCAAAAAGCCTGATCTGCCATTTTCTGATGTCCTTGATGCCTTTCATGTCTCCGGGCTTATGCGGATCTGCAATGGCAATCTCCCGTATCTGGGCGTTGGTGCAGATAACGGCCGGATCCACTTCCCACTTCTCCCCTAACCGATCACGCCAGCTTTTCAATAGCTGTACGCGGGCGGTCTCTTCGGATCTGAGACGCTGCCAGGCCTTCTTAGGATATGCAGGAAGGGCCTCATCAGTGAGACGCAATCCCTCTCTAACCTTTTCGATGAGGGCCTCCCCCATATGATCGATCTGTTTGAAACTGAGACCATCGATTTTCGCGAGCTCGGCCCGTGACAACGGTTTGCGTCGGGCAATTTCCATGATCGGCTGGTTGCCCAAGATCTTGAAATGGGGACAGTCCCGGCGCCTGGCCAAGTGATCCCGGAAACAGAGGATCTGTTCCAGGACCGCGAGACTTCGTGGATCCAGCCTTGCTGCGCCTTTGAAAGATGTAAAAAACGGCCGGGTTTTTGGCGGATTCGGCCGAACGGTGCTGAGCAGTTCACACTCCTCTTCCACACAGAAAAGCAACCCCTTTTTCTTCAACTCCTTTTCAAGAATGCGGGCCAACGGCAGGAGATGACAGATATCCTGAACAGCATATTGAAGCATGGGCCCTGGCAGGGGCCTTTGAGACCAGTCCTTTTTCTGATATTTCTTGTCGCTCGCAACATCAAACCTCTCGTGGAGCAGGCTGGCAAGGCTGGTCTCCCTGACCCCGAGAAACCTTGCGGCAATCTGGGTGTCAAACAGGGAATGAACCTCGATGCCGAAGTCCCTGTAGAGGGAACGGATATCATAATCTGCCCCGTGAAATATCTTCCGGATCCGGGCGTCGGCGAAAACGGGTGCCAGGGGAGAAAGGTCCTCAACCGAAAGGGGATCGATCAACAGGTTCAGCCTCGGTGTGGCGATCTGGACGAAACAGACCTTTTCCTGATAGTGGAACATGGAATCCGCTTCAAGATCCACGCCGATCGCGGGTGCCCCTTTAAGCTCCGGGATTATCCTGTTCAGACCCGCGTCATTTTCGATTAGCGTATATTCGGTGTGGACAGTATCCGTCATCTTTGATTTCCAAATTCAAGATTGCATCGCCGAAGCCGCTTCGTAACTTTAGGCACTTCAGATTTTAGGCACTTGAGGCACTTTTTGTGCTGGAAATCAAGCTTACGCTGCTGATCAATAGAATGCAACAGAATTATCCCTAAAGTTGCATAAATAAAATGGCAAAATGAGTTTAACAGAACAGCAGTAATATCGGATGCAGTCTTTGCAACTCCTTATTGTTTGTCTATTTTCAGATAGTGTGTAGCGACTCCAGATGAAATGATTAGCAGTGCCCCAACAACCTGGATCCACTTCATTGTCTCCTTTAGGAATGCGACAGCCAGGATAGTTACAATGACAGGCGTTATCATTGACATCATAGTCGTATAGGAAGCGCTAGCGACTTTTAAGGTCCTGTTTAGATAAAGAAACATCAAGGCGAGGAAAAAACCATTTGCAGCTACAAGAAGCGGAAAACCAATCTCAAAAATATTTACCTGAAAAACCCTTCTGATCGGTTCAGGATAAAGGGGAGCAAGAAAAACAAAAGCGACTAATAGTGGAATTCCAGCAACTGGCCTCAAAAATGTCACAATCTCATCGCTAACAGTACTATCTCTTAAAATTTTTCTTACTAACACATTTGCCGTTGACCAGCATAAACAGGCGAGGATGATCAAAATGTCTCCAAACTGTGGAACAATGAGATTTCCTTTTGTGCTAATAAAGAAACTTCCTATCAGCATAATCAGAACTGCCATCGTTTTGGACAGCGTCATTTTTTCATGGAGAATGATCAACGCCAACAAGGTAGTTGTTACCAAGCCAAATTTTACTAAAAACCCTGCATTTATGGCTGAAGTCAGTGCGGTTCCGGCATTACACAAGAAAATCCCCAAGCCAAAATGAACAGCATTTGCTAACAGCAAGCCAGCTATAATACCTTTAGGTATACCTTTCAGTTCGTGGCTTCTTCGTGGCAGAATATATATTGTCAAGATAAAGAAGGCAACAATTCCAGCTTGAATCGTAAAAGAAATCGGATTCGCCCCCGCCTTGAAAGCCAATTTGCTGACAAAAATCTGAAGCGCCCAAAAAAACGAAAACAGCGAGACATTAAAAATCGGAAAATGTGAAATATTAACGATCATAAATCATCCATTCGTGTCTGACATGCCTAAAGATGGGAAGTGGCTCCTCTCTTTAGAGAAAGGAACCGGCAAGCATTCTATGCTACAGGTGAGCCCAAAATTTAAAGCAACCATTGAGCAAAAAGTGAAAAGGCCGCCCTATAGCCAATCATGAAGCGGTGGCACTGGCTCGCCTCTGAGTACAAACAGGGTCAACAGCAAGCCTAGACCAGTGAGGAGGGTTATCTCGACTATTTTTTCTCTACCGCTTTGGCCCGCTCGAGAACTTTTTGAGCATTTTTCAAGTGTGGCATATCAATCATT
>CAZACO010000196.1:1917-7175 GCA_964483185.1 uncultured Desulfobacteraceae bacterium | reverse complement strand
CAAGAGACTAATCTTCCTCATTTTAACCCCCCCCCGTACGATTGACGATTGAAAATTGACCATTGAGAAATCTGCAATCCATACTGGATGCTGGATGATGAATGCTGGATGATGGATACTCCGGGAACCTGTAACCCGAAACCACTGCCCCCCGCCTTTGGACAGTCAACCCTCAACCTGTCGGCTACAGCATCCCCCCTACGCTGAATTCCCATTTGCCGGATGATTCATCTCCCTGCCGATCCAGATTAAACCCATATTCCAGACGGAGAGGACCGATCGGCGAATACCATCTGACCCCGGCGCCGGCAGACTTCTTAATATTGCTGAAGGTCCAGGGGTAGCCCTGGTCCGGCTCAAAAACATTACCCGCGTCAAAAAAGACAAGGCCGACCACCCCCTGTTCCTTGAGTACCGGGAAGCGGTATTCCAGATTATAGCACATCATCCCCGTGCCACCTACCTTGTAGCCTTGTGAGTCGACCGGAGAGATGCTCTGATAATCAAAACCGCGCACCGTGTTGATACCACCTAAGAAGAATTTCTGGAACACGGAGAGCTTGCCCCTGTCCTGAATATAGCCGCATCGCCCCTGAACCATAAAGACGGTTTCCCAGAACATGGGAAAGAACCAGGCGGTTCTGGCCGTGTATTTGCTGAATCTTTCATCTCCACCCAGCCCGGCATATTGTCCGGAGATTTCGTTGATAGACCCCGTTGTCGTGTTCCAGAGCTGGTCCCTGCTGTCCCGTTTGAACGTGAGCGTCATACTGCTGGTCGTGTTTCGGCCTTTCATATCGTAGAGCGGTCCCGAGGTTTCCGTCACATCATAGATCCTGGAATTATCAAAATCATATCTCAGGAGCGCCCTGGTATAATCATCAATAAAATCAAGAGGATATCCAAGGCTGAACGCGGCGCCCAGGGCATCCCTGGAGTAGTCCTGGTACTCCTGGTCCCACTTATAGAGATCCGCGCCAAAAGACCATCGCGTATCAAAGAGCCATGGCTCAATAAATCGAACAACAAACTCGGTATTTCTTCCACCGATCCTCGCCGTGGCCTGAAGTTTCTGCCCGTACCCTAAGAAATTTTCATCCGCGATCTGAAACGTAACAAAGCCGGAATATGCAGAGCTGTACCCGGCGCCCACGCTAAAGGTTCGGGTCCCCCGTTCCTTCACCTTGACGTCCAGTTTCATCAAATCATCAAGGCTCCCCTTTTTTGTCTCCATCTGTACGTCCTCAAAGAAGCCGAGCCGGCGCAGGTTCGCGGTGCTCTCTTTGAGCCCTTCGCCGCTGAAAGTCTCCCCTTCGATGACCTTCAGTTCACGCCGGATGACCTTGTCTCTCGTCACGGTGTTGCCTGAGATCGTAATCCTTTCAAAACGAACCTTGGGTCCTTTAGAGATATCATAGGTGATATCGGCAAGATATTTTTCATCATCTTCCTTGACGATCGGTCTGACCTCTGCATAGGCATACCCATGATCGGCATAGACATCCCTCAGCGCTAAGATATCCCTCCGAACGACCTCCCGGTTAAAGGCCTTTCCCGTGCCGATTCGGGTTCTTTTGAGAAGATCGTCAGCAGGCTCTATCAAATCCCCTTTGACCGCAACCTTGTCGACCCCGTATCGATGCCCTTCAATAATATCAAAGGTAACGATCAGTCCCTTGATCTTATCGTCATAGGTTACCTTCGGTTCGCCCAGCTTCGCCTTGATAAAACCATGGTTGTGATAAAATGAGGTTATTTTGTGGACATCGAATTCAAGTTTCTTCTTCTCCAAGATCCCGGCCTTGGTGATCCACGAGAGAAACCATTTCTCACGCGTTTCCATGATCCCTTTGAGCTGGTCACTATCAAAATGCTTATTCCCTACAAATTGAATCTTTTCGATGTACACCTTGTCATGTTCTTCAATCTTATATTTCAACATGACTTCGTTGTTGGGAATCGGTTCGGTGGTTTCTTCTATCTGGGCGTTGTAGTAGCCCTTCTGCCTGTACAGTTCTTTAAGCCGGTTAACACTCTGTCTGATTTCGTTGTTATCCAAGATGGAGTAAAGGTTTATCCCTAGTTCCTTTTTCAGGTCGTCGTTATCAATCTCATCATTTCCAACAAATTCAATCTTGCCGACAGAAGGTTTTTCAACCACATGAAAGGTAATGACCTTTCCTGAAGGGCCATCCTCGGTCTCCATTCTGACATCGTTAAAAAAGCCCATTTTGTAAATATCACGCAGGTCTTTATCCAACTTATCGTAATCGAGTCGATCCCCTGTCTGGGTGCTGACGACAGCCAACACAGCCGCCTTTTCTATTCGGCGGTTGCCCGCAACATGGATCGAATCGATCTCGGGAACACCCGTGACCCGATCGAAGACGTTCACAGCGAGTCGCTTCACCGTATCCGTGAGTTCCTCAATATCTTCAGAGACTAAAAAGATAAAAAAAGGCGGCCTCTTCTGAGAGATATCGATCGCTTTCAGGTCTATGCTGGCCTTGTTTCCGATCTGGGTAAGGCTCCCGGTGATGATCCAATCGGCCTTTAGCTTTTTACCCAAGGCGAGGAGTTCATTCACTTCCAAACCCGGCGCAAAGGCAACAGGGTATTTGTTAACCTTGTCCTGAGGGATCATGTGAAAGCCCTTTTTTTCCAATCGGGTGGAGAGCATCTTCTGCAGGCCCAACTGGAGGTGATCAAGTGGCTTCCGGGCGTTAATCTTGAAGGGCAATACCGCCATGGTTTCTCTTTCTTCGGCAACGAGGTTCTCCGGCACAAAGAAGGCGCACAGCATGAGAACCAGCATTGCCTGGAGTATCATCTTGCCCGCCCTGGAGCGCATGGCGCATGGCACACAGTGCGTGGCGTTTCCCGGTTTGCGCTTCCCGCTCTGGGCTTTTCGCATTATCTTACTGTATCCGCCCATCTATCAGCTCCATTTTTTTAGACATCTTTTCCGCCAGTCTCTGGTTATGGGTGGCAATGACCATGGCAACACCTTCGTCCTGGTTGAGTTGAAGCAGGAGATCGGCAATTTCCCGGCCGGTCAACCAGTCGAGGTTTCCTGTGGGTTCATCTCCCAATATCAACTTCGGGCTCATGATCATGGCCCTTGCGATTGCCACGCGTTGCTGCTCGCCGCCGGAAAGCTCACCCGCACGGTGCGTTGTACGTCTCTCAAGCCCCACCTTGAAAAGGACGTCTCTTGCCATTTTGAGCGCCTTCTTCTTCGGATACCTTGCGATGAGGGCGGGCATCATGGTGTTTTCCAATGCATTCAACTCGAGCAGGAGGTGGTGAAACTGAAATACAAAACCGATTTCCCTGTTTCTCAGGCGTGTCACTCTCCCTTCATCCATTTCATACATATTCACATCGCGGAATTTGACGACCCCCTTGGACGGTGGATCGAGGCTTCCCATGATATTGAGCAGCGTCGATTTTCCGACCCCGGAGGCCCCCATGATCGCCAGACTGTCCCCAGGGTAGATGTCGAGGTCGATCCCCTTCAAGACCTCGATAACCTCTCCATAATGATTGAAGGACTTGAATACATTTTCAAGCCTCAACATAGGTGAATCGGAAACTTCCCTGACCTTCTGGTTATGCATACCTGAAAGACTCCACCGGGTTCAATCTTGAGGCATACCAGGATGGATAAAGGGTGGCCAAGAACGATATGACGACGGCGGCCCCGGCAACAAACGATACGTCCGCAAACTCCACCTGAACCGGCAGGGTCGATATATAGTAGACATCCGAGGGGAGGCTGATGAATTTGTACCTGGCCAGCAACTGGCATATGCCCAGGCCGGAGGCGAGGCCTGCGATCGTACCGACAACACCTACGAGGAGACCCTGGAACATGAAGATGGACATGATGCTCTTGGCAGAGGCCCCCATCGCCCTCAGGATCGCGACATCCCTCGTCTTTTCCATCACCACCATGACCAGGGTACTGATGATATTGAGTGCCCCGACGAGCACGATCATGGTCAAAATGACAAACATGGTCAATTTCTCAAGTTTGAGCGCAGAGAAAAGGCTTCTGTTCATGACCTTCCAGTCCTTGGTCCAGTAGGGGTATCCCAGGCGTTCCTGAATATCTTTTGAAACCCTGTCTGACTGGTAAACGTCTTCCACCCTGACTTCCATCCCTGTCACTTTATCCCCTAATGCCAAAAACTCTTGGGCCTCTTTCAGGGAGATATAGACCATGGAGGCATCGTATTCATACATGCCTGAATCAAAGATGGCGGAGACCTTGAATCGTTGCGTGTTCGGGGTCCTGCCCAAGGGAGTCAATTTTCCCTCGGGTGAGATGACGGTTACCGCACTTCCGAGGTGGGCCCCAATCTGTTTACAAAGCTCGCTCCCGATGATGATGGCCGGGAACCCGTCAACTTTCCCTGCCAGGGAAGAGAGCGAACCGCTTTTGATCATGTTTTTGAAGCCGATCACCGCGCCTGCACTTTCAGGATCAACGCCTCTCAGCACCGCGCCCGATACGTTCCCGGAATTGCTGAGCATCACCTGGGTGTAGATAAACGGGGTAATGGCCACCACCCCCTCTACCTTGCCGGCCTTTTCCCCGACCTGTTGGTAATCAGCAAACGGCCCGCCGAGGCTCAAGACCAACACATGGGAATTCACCCCCAGGATCTTGGACATCAGGTCTGCCCGAAAACCGTTCATCACCGAGAGGACGACGATAAGCGCCATCACACCGACCATTACGCCAAGTACGGAAATCACGGTAATAACAGATATGAAGCGCTGCTTTCGCTTGGCCTTCAGGTACTTCATTCCGAGAAAGAGTTCAAACATATGTGTTCAATCCTACCCTTTTGGTCTCATCTGGGGAAAGAGGATGACGTCCCTTATGGATGGCGAGTCGGTCAGGAGCATGACCAGCCTGTCAATCCCGATGCCTTCTCCCGCGGTCGGCGGCATCCCGTATTCGAGGGCGGTGACATAGTCTGTATCCATGAACTGGGCCTCTTTATCCCCTGCATCCCTGAGCGCCACCTGGTTCTGGAATCTTTCCCTCTGGTCTATCGGATCATTCAATTCATTGAAGGCGTTTGCGATTTCCTTTCCGCCGATGAAGAGCTCGAAACGGTCGACGATATCCGGGTTGTGGTCGTTGCGCCTCGAAAGCGGGGAAACCTCTGTGGGATAACCGGTGATAAAGGTTGGATGGATCAGGAGCGGCTCTACGAGATGATCAAAGAGTTTTGTAAGAATCT
>CAZACO010000196.1:0-1907 GCA_964483185.1 uncultured Desulfobacteraceae bacterium | reverse complement strand
AATCTGGCCGTGGCTCTCCGACCTGGAGAGATTGATGTCATATTGAGAGGCCGCTTCAACGGCATATTCTCTTTTTTCGAGGATGTCATTGCTGATCCCTCCCAGGTCTCTCAATGCGTCAAAAAGGGAGATCCTGGACCAGGGGGGTGCAAAATCGATATCTTTCCCCTGGTATGTAATAACCGTCCGGCCGAAAATCTCGTGCAGAAGATGGTTAAAGAGCGATTCGGTCAGGGCCATCAGGTCTTCGTAGGTGGCATACGCCATATAAAACTCCAGCATGGTGAACTCGGGGTTATGCTTGATGGAGATCCCTTCGTTCCTGAAATTCCGGTTGATTTCAAAGACCCTTTCCAGGCCGCCCACCACCAGCCTCTTGAGATACAGCTCCGGAGCGACTCTCAAGTACAGATCCATCCCCAGGGTGTTGTGATAGGTCTTGAACGGCCTGGCCGTTGCACCCCCCGGGATCGGTTGCATCATCGGCGTTTCCACCTCCAGGAAATCCTTCTCAACAAAAAATGCCCGGATGGTCTGGATGATGCGGCTTCTCATCACAAAGACCTCTTTTACCGGGTCATTCATGATCAGATCGAGATATCGCTGCCTGTAGCGGGTCTCCACATCCGTCAGGCCGTGCCATTTTTCCGGCAGGGGGAGCATCGACTTGGATAAGAGCGTGAGATCATCTGCCAGGAGGGTCAGTTCGCCGGTCCGGGTCTTAAAAAATTTCCCCTTGAGGCCGATAAAATCCCCAATGTCCATCAGTTTAAATATATTGAAGTTCTCCGGGCTTACTTTGTCTTTCCTGATGTAGGCCTGGATGCGTCCGGTTCGGTCCTTCAGGTGAATAAAAGAAGCCTTTCCGAAATCCCGTCGCGCAATGATCCTGCCGGCCATGGTGAACGACGTGTGTTCCTCTTCCAGGGCTTCCGCATCCATGTGACCCAAACGATTCTGTGCTTCGGATGACGTGATCTCGACCGGATACCCTGCGGGATATAGGTTTATCCCCTCTGCCTGAAGTTTTTTGGCTTTGCTTGTTCTTTCTTCTATGATTGAGCTTGTTTTGCCTGTAGCCATAATAATTCTGCTCGTATGTATGTTTTCGCTTTAAAGGATGTTTCCAGAGTAAATTAAACTCATTTGTTTAATCCAATTTAATCTTATAGTCAAGACGAAAGAAACGGCGCGTGCGATTCACCGTACTCGTTTAAACGGTTGTCTCGTTTCCATCCATAAATGGCCCTTTTCCGCAATCTCAGCGTCAAACGGCGCGGTTTCTTGTGCGGCGTACTATCGTACGCCTCCGCGCAACCCCTTGTTTTCCTTGACCTTGCGAAAAATTGCTCATTTCTGAATTGGAAACCTCTGGTGCCCAACATGGCATTAATGGATGGGCACTATCTCAGATCTGTGATACCGAAAACAAGCATGGATGCGGCAGGCGGACATATCAGCCAGCTTGGATTGGGAAACAGGCCCATTGGGAAGGGAATACGCCTTTTGCATTTGACACATCTGCCCTGCCCCCCTATACTCCGTAACCCGGACAAAACAGAGAAGTGTCTAAAGTGCCTAAAGTGAGCTAAAGTGCCTAAAATGGTAATAGCTCAATAAATGGCGGTGATGCGCATGACCATCCCTATTTTCACCGCAAAGGCGCGGAGAACGCAAAATGGTTCACTCTGCGTACTTTGCGTCTCCGCGGTGAAATATCATTTCTTGTTACCGCCCCGATTTATTGAGATGATACCTAAAATGTCTGAAACCATTGATCGGAATAAGGGCGGGGTGCTACGAATTTTGGCGGCTGTATATGAATTCTGAAGAACGTCAGCAGTTGGATCGTATATTCAACCCCCGGGGGTTCGCCCTGTTTGGAGGGATCGGTACGCCGGCTTCAT
>CAZACO010000195.1:0-7186 GCA_964483185.1 uncultured Desulfobacteraceae bacterium | reverse complement strand
ATGATAGTTAAATGGTGGAGGCAATTCCCGGATTAGGCGGTCCCCTTTGATCATTTTCCACCACCCTCTTTAACGAGCCACGTGATTACGTTAGAGAATTTACTACATCCCACGGGGTTTCCCAATCGCCCGAAGTATTGGCCGGGAGCGAGCATAGACCAATACCTTTCGTTGAAATCCATCAGCTCCCCATTCCCGAATCGCCCCGCAGAAGGGATAAAGTTCAGATTGGGGCTTGCCTCGAACAGCCATCCCCTTTTAAGGCAATCAGGGACTTTCATCTTAAAGGGTGAAGTGATATGGGGTTTCAAAGACTCACCTCGCCTTTTTGTTGCAGGGAGCGTAAGTAGACTTGCGACTCTTTTCAGACGAACTTGTAGATTGTTGCCGTATTTTCTCAACATCAGCATGTGGGACCGCGCCATAAGCATTCTTTTTTTCTGCCACTCGCTCCGTCCACACTGGTCATAGTAATGGATTGCCTTGGCCCTCGGTTCAACGGCGAGGGAATACCCGGCCTTTCTGAGGCGAATAAAAAGATCTGTATCTTCAAAATAGAGAAAGAATCGGGGATCAAAAAGCAAACCTGTCTTCAAGACAGCGTCACTTTTCAAAAGCACGAAACCACCGGAAAGGTTTTTAACCCAAACAGGCCTTCTTGAGCGCCAGACCTTTATCGAGTGATGTCGCCAGATATAGCTGAGAAACCTGCTGACCGGAGACCCCGGTCCCCATGTATCACAAGCATCCTGAAATTCAAATAAAGAAAGCGGGATAGATGGCGGGAGATAGAAGTTGAGGCCGTCATCCCAGAAAACCTGCGGAGAAACAGCCCCCACCTTTTCTGAGGAAGAAAGCGTCTTTTGTAGACGGAGGAGGCAGCCCGGCAGCAGCCTGGCATCTGGATTGAGGAGAAGAACCTGATCTCCCTTAAACCGCTCGAAAGCAAGATTGCAGGCACGTCCAAATCCGATATTTTCGGGGCTCACGAGCAGTGTGACCTCCGACGGGAGGCCATACCTCAGTCTTTCCGCCTCGTCCCTGTCCTCGCTGTTGTCCACCACAACCACTTGCACCGGGCCGAGTGATTCGGAGTCGAGGACCGATTGAACCGCCTGCTGTGCCAGGGCCGCGCTCTTGTAATTAACGATGATGGCAACCGTCTTCAACTCGGGCTGTCGCCCCTTTGAGCATCAGGAATACGCCAGTGGTGTTCGATCCATACCATACCAAATTCCGGACGCTTGCTCACTATGGTAAATGGCGCACTGCTAACCTGGTGGATAAGTCTGAGCGCATGCTCATCCCCTACAGAAACAATAGCCCTATAGGCCCCACCGAAAATGGGTATCGAGGGAATGACGAGCTCCGTAATCTGCTCACCGGCAAACTCAATCGGTCCTGGACCGGAGATCTTTGTAGTGGTTCCAAACACACTGTGGCCATCGGGTTGACCCACCTCGATTCCCAAATGACCTTTCAGAGGGGGCCCCGTACATACGGTCTTAATCCGGACCAGCACGGTCTGGAATTGTCTTATGGTCTCAAGCGGCTGTTCCTTATCGTCAACAAGCCGAATATCTTCAATCATGACTTCCGGCAGGGAGGGGCTTTGGGAGGAGATTGCACCGTTTTCGGAAGACTCCTCTTCCTCCCCCCCTTTCAGATATGCCAGATATTCGGAAACCACGTTTGACGTATCGCCATAGCCGCACACGCGACCTTTGCTCAACCACATGCTGTTTGCGCATAGTTCATTTATCAAATACATGCTGTGGCTGCAAAAAATGACGGTCTTCCCCGATTCTCTGAACCGGTTCATCCGGTCTACACACTTTTGTTGAAATCGCTGGTCGCCTACGCTCAACGCTTCATCAATTATTAGGATATCCGGGTCAACACTGGTGGCGATGGAAAATCCCAAACGCACATACATCCCCGATGAATAGGTCTTAACCGGCCGGTCAATAACCTCTCCCAATTCAGAAAAGCTGATAATCGCCGGCTCCTGCCTTTTGATCTCTTCCTCTCCCAGACCTAACAGCGCCGCATTCAGGTAGATGTTTTGTCGCCCGCTGAATTCCGGGTGAAAACCGGATCCCAGTTCCAAAAGAGCGGCCAGCCT
The DNA here is from genome assembly GCA_964483185.1 of uncultured Desulfobacteraceae bacterium. Taxonomy (GTDB): domain Bacteria; phylum Desulfobacterota; class DSM-4660; order Desulfatiglandales; family Desulfatiglandaceae; genus CAZACO01. The sequence continues at coordinate 5,061 of CAZACO010000195.1, read as the reverse complement.
GCCCTGACGCTCAACCTTTCCCGAAGTAGGGCTTACCGTGCCGGCCAGTATCTTCAGCAAGGTCGACTTACCAGCTCCGTTTTCACCGATGATCCCTAACGTAGCTCCAGGGGCGACTTGAAAAGAGACATCAGATAACGCCTCGACACGTTCATGGCAGGGTCGGCGGATAAGGGCCTCTTTAAGGCGGTCAACGGGCTTCCGGTAAACCCTGTAGCGTTTCGTCAGGTGTTGAGCATCAACCGCCGCCAATATCTCTCCCATATTCGTTGGCAGGTTCACAGGTTATCTTTCTATAAAACATCGGCAAAGGCATGTTTGGAGCGTTCAAAAAACAAGATAGCGCCCACAAACAAGATAGCGCTCAGGCCGATGATGTACCCGAGCATCACCCAGGAAACAGTACCCTGTAATAATACCTGGTGATAAAGATCAATGAACGGGTACATGGGATTAAGCTTGATCATCAAGCGAAATTTTTCCGGCACCATACTCAAGGGATAAATGATCGGTGTCAAAAAGAACCACAATGAAAGGACAATTCCGATGAACTGCTTGATATCTCTTAAAAACACGGACAGGCTGGAAACCAGGATGATCAGGCCGAGGGTAAATACCATATGAACAGCAACGACCACCGGGAGCCAGAACCATCCAACATGCGCATAACCTTTGAAGATCAGATAAACGATATACATGACAAATCCCAGACCATTCAAAAAGAAGGGCACGATGACGCCTGTCAATGGGAGGAGTTCCAACGGAAAGGCAACTTTGGTAATCAGATTGGCTCTCCCCAAGAAAAGATCGGTCGAGCTGTTAAGCGCTTCTGAAAAGGCCAACCACGGGAGCATCCCTGCCAGGAAGAAAACCGCGAAGCTGTCGGTGCCCGTCTCCATCGGCTTCAATCGGATCTTTAAAACGACTGAAAACACAAAGATATATATGAGGAGATTGGCCAGTGGCGTCAGGAGACTCCAGACAAAGCCGCCGATAGAACCCGCAAACCGACCCCGGATTTCGTTGCTCACAAACCCCCAGAAAAGCGTCCGGAAACGAACCGGGACCTCAAGCCAGCGCCTGATTAGAGAAAGAATCGTCATGGATTGAAATTCACGGGATTGCCCCATCAAGACTTCTGAGACGTATGACGCTGGGTGGGGTCGGGATCCATACTCGAGTAACAGTTGAACTTATCATTGCGGATAAAACCGCTTCATGACATTCCTTACCTTTTGCTTGAATTCATCTGTCACCGCATCCACGTCATCCAAATTGGCAACCACCCTGGGCGTAATGAGAACAATCAGCTCTATCTTTTCCACAGCCTTCCCCCATTCCCCAAACAGGTACCGGACCACAGGGATCTTTATCAGGCAGGGCACCCCTGTGATATTTTCGTCTTCCTTGTCCTTGATCAGACCGCCGATGGCGATGGTCTGGCCATGCCTCACGGTCAGGGTGGTCTTGACCGTTCGCTTGAAAAAGGCAGGATAATCCTCCCCCGCCACCTTAATGGACTGTTTTTCCAGGTCGCTGACCTCTTCACTGATGTCCATGGTCACCAGGCCCCGATCATTGATGTGCGGCGTCACCGAGAGGATCACGCCCGTGTCCCGGTATTCAATGGTTGTTGTACCTACAACGGCACCGCTTGCAATCTGTGTTGACCCGCTTTGTACCGGGATCTCCCTGGAGACATCAATTTTTGCCTCCTTGTTGTCTGATGCGAGGACGTGGGGTGATGAGAGGACATTCACCCTCCCCTCACTGGCCAAGGCGTGGAGCGCCGCATACCATTTGTCCGTCACCCCGATGGAGTATTTGAGCCCCGAATATGCGGCGTCCGTTCCGGTCCCGATCAATTTGTTGATGGTGGCGGCAAAACTTCCGGTCCCGCCTGCAGCCGCTCCCTTCCCCAGTGCCCACTCCATCCCCAGTTCAGTGTTGGTGTTTACGGTGATCTCGGCGATGGTGGCCTCAATCAGGACCTGCCTGGGCAGGACATCGATCTGTCGCAATATGTCTTCAATGATCCGATGATCCGAGGGGATCGCCTCGATGATGAGGGCATTCCTGATCTCGTCAGGGGTAATATTCACCTCTCCCATCAAGGTTCCGGGTGCGGCGCCCTCCCCTTTTTCAGTCCCGCCTTTGGGCGGGATTTCAGCCTTGGATTTGGGAGCGGTCTTTTCCGCAGCCTTTTCGGCCATACGCGCCTCAGAAAAGGGGTTCCCTTTGATGGTGGCAGCCCCCCCCGCCTTCTTCTTACTGCTCTTCGATTTCTCCTTGGAAGAGGATTTTTTGCGGAAGACCTTGTCCAACAGCTTGGCCAGATCTTCCGCTTCCCCGTTCTTGACAAAATAGACATAGATCTTGGGTGCGGCCTCCTTGTCCACCACATCCATCTGACGGAGGATTTCTTCTATTTTTTCAAACACAAGGGGGGTCGTACTCACAACAAACAGGGTATTCAGCCTGCTGATGGGAATGAATTTGACAAAGAAATTGCTGATCTCTCCATACGAGGAAGTGAAATCACCAAGGGTCTTGGCCACGTCCTCCACATCGAGATATTTGACCGGATAAAACCTGTAAGATACCCTTTCAAGCATATTGGCATCAAAGGTTTTCACCAATCTCAATATCTTCAGGATATTGATCCCCTTGTCGACCACCAACAGGGTATTTGAGGCTGTGTCTGAGACGATGGTCCCGCCGGCAGATACAAAGGGGGTTAACAGCTTCACCATCTCCTGGGTAGATATGAACTTGAGAGGAATGATCTGGATAATGATTTTGTCCATGGGAGGGATCTCTCCGCCCTTCTCGGGGAGACGCGTTTCGATCGGCATTCGCGCACTGTCTTTTAACTGGACAATTCTGTAGAGGCTGCCCTCCTTGATAGCGGTCAGACCGTTGACCTCAAGTATCTGAAGAAAAACAGGAAAGAGATCTTTTTTGTAGAGACCTCCGGCCGTGTTGATGGTCACCTTCCCCGTGACATTCGGGTCCACGATATAATTGATCCCTAACAGTTCGGCAATCGTCCCGATGACCGCATATAGATCTGCGTTATCAAAATTGAGAACGATCTTTGGGCCGGTCTTTTCTGTGGGGGCCTTCTCTTTTGGCGCTTCAGCCAGCCCGGGATCGGTCCGGGCAGGTTCAGGCGCAGATACACGCGGCGTATCTGCCCTCACTTCTGGAGCTGGTGATGCAGGCGGCGTTTGTCCCGCCATTGATAGGCTTTCTCTATCAGCACGTTCCTCCTCTTCTTGCTTAACGATATCGGGTTTTTTCTGTTCCCCTCCCGCTAAAGGAGAAACAACAGTTCTATCCGGCTTCTTGACCTTTAAGACGTCAGACTGCTTCGCCGATTGAGTGCCAGCACAGCCTGACATAACAGCCACTATCAGCAGGGAAATCCAATAAAAAGCCGATTTCTTGAACTCGATTCGTTTCATGATGTATTTACCTTTTTTAACGCCCCGGTCTATCCGGCATCGGTTTCGTTTCAATGGTCTTCTTCATTGTGCCAGGCATGGATGTGTCGCGGACAGGCACGGTCCCTTGATGGTTTCGTCCGTTATCAGGCATCGGCTTTGCTGGTATTGCAGGCGCGGGCGACGCTTCTTTCCTTTTCAACATGTTAGACGCCTCGCCGGTTTCAAGCTTGGCTCCGGCGCCAAGCACGATTGGACCGGCCTCTTTTCTGACAGGAACACGCTTTTTCGGCTTATCCTTGTCAAACAGGGAAACCGGCCATTCATATCCCCCTGCCGTAAGAAGAACTTTCGTACTATTGATCTCTTTCACCTTGAACCTGCCCACAATGTCGCCCACCTTTGCCCGTTTGACCTCCCTTTCGCCAGCACTTTTTCCTGAATTCGCTGGGACCTCGCCGATCAGGGCTTCTTTATGGTCGCCCACAATAATCACGCCGTAGAGGTTGGTACGTTGAAGGGTCCATTCTAAAAGATCGAGGGATCTTCCGGCAGCCTTAGGTTCCGTCTGATTGACAAGAGGCTTTTTCTCTTCTTCAGGCTCCCCCTCTGACCGGAGATGGCTGAAAAGGTTATGAGTGACAACGGTTTCGTAATCTGATTCAGGAGGCATGTTTCTTTTTGAGATCTTTTTTTCAGGCCAGGGTAACGGGTTCTGAATGGAACCGGTCTCCAAAGGCCCTTGATCCCACTTAGACCAGACCCCGTAGGCCTTCATTCCAAAAAAAACGACTGCCACCGCCAGAACAAGATTAATGAGCCATATTTTTGAAGACATTTCAAACAGCCCTCTATTTCAGCTTTCACCCCTTTTCATATAACCGGCAATCGTCATATGACAACGGAATCGACCCTCTTTATTGGCATAATACCGGGTACTCAACTTTCTCAAGGTCAGACATTTTGAAGAACTCTCAATACGGTAAAGGAGTTCCTTCAGTTGCCTCATAGTGGGAACAACAGTGAATTCGACCGGGATGCTCAAATACCGTTTTTGGTCTAATTCCACAGGCTTCAGGACCTTCACGCTCCGTATCTGAAGCTGGCTCTTGTCCGCGATTTCCTGGACGATCTTCTGGATTTCAACTGCAGCAAGCGGTGGGGTCTTGCCGGACAAAAGTCCGGACTCCAGCTCCTTGAGGACCCTGTTCGACGAAGCCAGCCTCTTGTTCAGATTGCTGCCTGCCTTCACCTCTTTCCGGTATTTTATCAGCCTTCCCTCTTTTAGCGCAATCTCCTGTTGGGGGAATGCGAGCCCCTGAAAAAAGGGGGAAAAACGATATATAAAGGCAAAAGAAAGGAGAATCGCCAGAGTGATGAATAGATGCTTCCTTTGAATGTCAAATTTAGGCTTGAACATGGTTCGATGTCGATACGATGGAATCTCTTACTTGGTGACTTTGAGCCCGATTCGAAACATCTCATTGCCTTTTTGGCCTCTTGTGATAGAGGATATAAAGGCGACATCACTGAATAGCGGGGAGGCCTCGAGAGAAGGAATCAGTTCAGAAGAGGCGTCAGCGCGCCCATCTATTTTCACCTCGGCGTCGGAGAA
>CAZACO010000194.1:0-7198 GCA_964483185.1 uncultured Desulfobacteraceae bacterium | reverse complement strand
CCCTCGTATTCATGCTCTTATCCACAATGTATTTTGTGGGTGCAATGGAACACGCTCATTAGACGAATTTAAGAATTAAGGGATTTAGGGATTAAAAAAAGAGGTTTCAGTCAATTCGCAAATTCCTAAATTCGGAATTCCTAAATCTGAATCAGTTTTCAATCTTCGGAAGAAGGCCACAAATATATTTAAGGAAAGGAGGTCTATATGTCTAAGAGAACTGTAATTGGGGTTGTTACAACGGTGTTTGTCCTCGGAATGGCTTCATTGGCCTTTGCAGGCGAGGACGCTGCAGTCAAGGCTGCCGGGCTATGGGTATTTTTTGGCATTGCCATTGCCTGCGGTGTCGGCATCGGCCTGGCTGCCCTGGGTACCGGTATCGGTATGGGTAACGCCATCAACGGCGCCCTTCAGGGAACAGCAAGGAACCCGGAAGCAGGCGGCAAGATCATGACCACCATGATTATCGGTCTGGCTCTGATCGAGTCCCTCTGTATTTACGCCCTGGTCATCTGCTTTATTCTTGTTTTCAAGATTCCGGATCTGGGTGGCATGCACGAACTCATCGTAAAATCCTTAGGCGGTTAATAAACCTTCTAAACAGAAAAAGAGGGCCTTACCCGGGCCCTCTTTTTTACTACAAGTTATGTGCATTATTTCACAATATAAGGTCTTTTCAAAGAAAAAGCGAACGTCTCCACAATAGATTCTCCCGCCAGGCGGGATTAATCTTCGAAACAATCAACCGGTTGCTATGGTTAAGATTTTGTCTTTTGATGAACGATGACAAGAGAATCGAAGATACCCAACCCAACCATTGAGCGGCTTTCCCTCTATTCAAGGCCGCTTGAGGCCTTTGTCGAGAGCAACACGCCGATTGTTTCCTCAGAAAAGCTTGCGGAATTGTGCGGTGTCAATCCTGCTCAGGTTAGAAAAGACCTGGCATATTTCGGCGAATTCGGCGTCCGCGGCGTGGGATATGAGACCCAAGATCTATTGAAGGAGATCAAACGAATCCTGGCAACAGACAGGGAGTGGGCCATCTGTATCGTCGGGATGGGTAATCTTGGAATCAGCCTGGTTGAAGGTGACAACTTCAGGAAAAGAGGCTACCTGTTTGTCGCCGCATTTGACTCGGACACCAAAAAAGTAGGCACGAAACTTCCCTGCGGATTGACCATCGAACCAACAAAAGAGATCCCTGAACGGGTCCGGGAGCTCGGCGTCGAGATCGGGATCATTAGCACCCTCTCCCATGAAGCGCAAAGGGCTACACAACTCCTCTTGGATGCAGGCGTAAAGGCGATCCTCAATTTTTCCCCCACCCAGGTGAGAACACCTGAGTGTTGTATCGTTGAAAATGTTGACCTGTCCGTCAAACTCGAAAACCTCGTTTACCACCTGGAAAAACTTTATAAGAGGAAGTGACTAAAGTGACCAAAATGACTAAAGTGACTAAAGTGCCTAAAGTGAGCTAAAGTGCCTAAAGTTATGGTGACCACCAAGGGATATATGCTTTCAAGTGTCGGCACTCCCGCTGACCGGAAAAGCGACCAGTTTGATCGAATAAGAAACTTTGAGCGGCGAAGATTTATCTGCCGGACGGGATCTTCGACCGGTTTTCCAGCTTTCGATCGGTATTGAAGACCCAAGGCACAGCGCGCAACCAATAACGAATAACAATTAACGTACATCCGGTATCAAGTTAAAATTCATACAAACGTTCAGCAAAAGATATCATCAACTTTAGTTCACTTTAGGCACTTTAGATCACTTCCAAAGATCTTTTTCAGAAACTGTCCGGTATAAGAATCCTTGATCGCCGCCACCTCCTCCGGGGTCCCTGTTCCCACAATATAGCCCCCCTTATCACCCCCCTCCGGGCCTAAATCAATAATATGATCGGCCATCTTTATCACATCCAGATTGTGCTCGATGACGACTACCGTATTCTTAAGATCCACTAAATAGTTCAGCACCTCTAACAGCTTCTGGATGTCGGCGAAATGGAGACCGGTTGTGGGCTCATCAAGGAGGTAAAGGGTCCGTCCGGTATTTCGTTTGCTCAACTCCTTGGAAAGCTTGATCCTCTGTGCCTCGCCCCCTGAAAGGGTTGTGGCCTGCTGCCCTAATCTGATATAACCTAATCCCACATCCACGAGCGTCTTTAACTTGTTCCGTATCCTGGGGACATTCTCGAAAAAGGAAAAGGCCTGGTTGACCGTCATATCCAGGATATGGGCGATATGATACCCCTTATACTTGATCTCCAGAGTATCCCTGTTATATCGAAGCCCCTTACACGCCTCGCAGGTAACATAGACATCCGGGAGAAAATGCATCTCGATCTTTATGATGCCGTCTCCTTTGCAGGCCTCACATCTCCCTCCCTTTACATTAAAGCTGAATCTACCGGGCCGGTATCCCCTGGCCCTTGACTCCGGCAACATGGAAAAGAGCTCCCGGATATGCGTGAAGGCCCCCGTATATGTGGCAGGATTTGAACGGGGGGTCCTTCCGATAGGACTCTGGTCGATGCTGATCACCTTGTCAAGGTATTGAATCCCCTGAATCGACTTTACAGAGCCCACTCTCTCCTTGGACCGGTACAGCTTCTGGCTCAGGGCGGGATAGAGGACCCCGTTAACCAGACTGCTCTTCCCCGAACCCGAGACGCCGGTTATACAGGTAAAGGTTCCGAGAGGGATCGTGGCAACAATCTCTTTTAAATTATTCTCTTTGGCGCCCTCAATAACAATGGCCTTTTTGTTCCCCTGCCTCCTTTTCACGGGGACAGGGATGATCCTCCGGCCGGAAAGGTACGCTCCCGTCAAAGAGGCCGGGTGATCCATCAACGCGTCAGGAGGGCCGTCAAAGACCACTTCGCCGCCTTTCATTCCTGCCCCGGGCCCCATATCGATCACATGGTCTGCCGACAAAATCGTCTCGGCGTCATGTTCTACCACCAGGACGGTATTCCCCAGCTCCTTCAGACGCCTCAGATTTTCGAGCAGCCTCAGGTTATCTCTCTGATGGAGGCCTATGCTCGGTTCATCCAAGACATAGAGGACACCGGCAAGCCTCGAACTGATCTGGGTGGCCAACCGGATCCGTTGATCCTCACCGCCTGACAGGGTCCCGGACGATCGGTCAATGGTGAGGTAATCGAGTCCCACGCTCTTTAGAAAACCAAGGCGGTCCCGGATCTCCTTTAAAACCCTGCGTGCAATGAGTTCTCTCTTGGGGTCCAGTTCCAATTCTTCAAAAAATCGGTACGACCCTTCGACGGAAAGGGCCGTGACCTGGTGGATGGACTTTCCTCCTACCCTAACCGCTAAGCTAACCGGCTGTAATCTTGCGCCATTACAGACAGGACAGGGCCTGATGCTCATATAGTTCTCAATGTCGTACCTGACCTGATACGAATCTGTTTCATGGTAGCGCCTGTCCAAACTGGGGATAATCCCCTCAAAAGGACGTTTATAAGAATACCTTCGGTCATCCCTTTCAAAGTAAAATTCGATCTCATCTGATCCCGATCCATAGAGAAAAACGCGTTGAATATCCTCCGGCAGTTTCTTGAAAGGGGTATACATATCCATCCCGTAATGCTGACATAGAGAATCCAGCATCTGCTGAAAATGGACCGAATGACGGTTTGCCCAGGGCGCGATAGCGCCTTCTCTCAGGTTAAGATCAGGGTCCGGGATAATAAGATCAGGGTCAAAATACCGCTTTGTACCCAAGCCGCTGCACGTCTCACAAGCTCCCTGGGGATTGTTGAACGAAAACATCTGGGGGGTCAGATCGGGAATGCTGAGGCCGCATCTGGCACAGGCGGCCTTCTGGTTAAAGAAGAGCGTTTTGGCACCCATAACTTCTACAGCGGCCTTGCCGTCAGAAAGGGAGAGGGTGAGCTCCATGGAATCGGTCAGACGTCGCCGGATATCGCTCCTTATGATCAGCCTGTCCACCACCACACTGATCTCATGTTTCTTATTTTTATCAAGGAGAATCTCTTCATCCAAAAGCCTGACATCTCCGCCTATCATCACCCGGGTAAACCCGTCCTTGCGGAGACCCTGGAGAAGCTTTTGATGGGTTCCTTTCCGTCCCTCGATGAGGGGTGCCAAGACCTGAATCCTGGCTCCCTCTTCGAGGCCCATGACCTGATCCACAATTTCCTCGGTCGTCTGGGCACGGATCTCTAAGCCGCATTCGGGACAATAGGGCTGCCCTACCCTTGCAAACAGGACCCGCAGGTAATCATATATCTCGGTGACCGTTCCCACGGTGGAGCGGGGATTCCGGCTGGAACTGCGCTGTTCGATGGCGATGGCCGGGGACAGGCCTTCTATGGAATCCACATCCGGCTTGTCCATCTGTTCCAGGAACTGGCGGGCATAGGCGGAAAGTGACTCCACATACCGCCTCTGGCCCTCTGCATAGATGGTGTCAAAGGCGAGAGAAGACTTACCCGAACCCGATAACCCGGTAATCACCACAAACCGATTCCTCGGGATATCCAGGGAGACGCCTTTGAGGTTATGCTGTCTGGCGCCTCTTATTTTTATATAGTCAGTCATGGATACTGGATACTCGATGCTGGTTACTCGATGCTGGTTACTGGATACGGGTTGCTCATGGATCGCTGAAATCTTTGTATCTTACGCCCTGCGCGCTGCGGGTTACGGGTTGCAGCCTTTCCAATCGTCAATTTTACGCCGTGAAATGCGTTTTCTCTTCTATTTCACCGGGGCGTCAATCGTCAATCCCGGCCCGGTTCCTTGCCATGGATACAGCCATCCGGATGGCCGCCTTGAGGCTGGACGGATCGGCCTGTCCGGTCCCGGCGATATCATAGGCCGTACCGTGGTCCACTGAGGTCCTGATGATCGGAAGCCCCAAGGTCACATTGACCGCATCGGAAAAATGGAGAAGCTTCAGCGGGATGAGGCCCTGATCGTGGTACATGGCGATGACCGCATCATATCGCCCGGAGGCGGCCTTGTGAAACAAGGTATCGGCAGGGAACGGCCCCTCAACACCCAGGCCCTCTTTACTGGCCATCTCTATGGCAGGCTTTATGACCGTCTGCTCCTCCGAGCCGAACAGACCCTCCTCGCCCCCGTGTGGATTCAGGGCTGCTACGGCCAAGCGAGGGGTCTTCAGTCCGAAATCGTCTCTCAGGGCCTTGTCGGTTATCATAATGGTCTTGTAAACGACCTCCCTGTTCAGGATGCCGGCAACATCCTTGAGTGCGCAGTGGATCGTCACCAATGCCACCCGAAGTCTCTCTCCGGCCAGCATCATCACATAATCGGGCGTACCCGTTAGATGAGAGATCAGTTGCGTGTGCCCGTCGAAGCGGTGCCCGGCCCGGTGCATCAGCGCCTTGCTGATCGGACAGGTGACCATGGCGTCGATCTCCCCCTGCACGGTCATTTCCACGGCCCTGACGATATATGCGACCATGGCCCTGCCCCCGGCCAACGTGGGCCTGCCGGGCTGTACCGTCCCGGCATGCAGTTCAGATACGGCCATCAGATCGATCACGCCGGGCAAGGCCTCGGCCTGGGCCGGACGTGAGATCACGTTCAGGGACAATTCCCGGGGGCCTCCCGAGGCCATACCGGAAATAACAGCAGAGAGTGCGCCAGGGTCTCCCAAAACCACAGGCTGACAGTGCTGATAGACAGTGCTGTCCGCCAGGGCCATGGCAATGATCTCCGGGCCGATCCCTGCAGGATCGCCCATGGTAATCCCTATCAACGGTAGATTATTCAATCGTCTTCCGCCTGATTGAGGAGGGGTTCACCTCCTTCACACACAAAACAGAGACCACATCTCAGAGCATATGATGGGTGCCTCGATCTTCGCACACAAAAAAAGCCCGGCCCAAGCGGCACAGGCCGGACCCCAAGTCAACCCGAATCTCTGCCCTTACACCATGCCAAGTTCTTCCGGGGAAACTTCCTTTAATATGGAGACCTCATGACTTACTACCACGCCTGCCCACTTCTCCATCATCTGCATCATTTCCGGGTCCGCATACATCTTATCCATCAATGTCTCCATGGAGGCAAGGCTGTCCCAATCGGTCACAAAACTCAGGGTCTGCACTGCGTCTCCGCCACTGATGTAAACATACATCCTGAATGGGGGGAATCCGTGCCTCTCGCCCACTTCCTTAAAGGTTTGCATCAGCTGGCCCGCCTCTTTCCACTTGCCGGGGGCAAATTTCACCTTCTCAACGACCTTCGCTTTCATGAGTGCCTCCTATGGCTTAAAGGGTGTAAAACCATTGAAATACCGCCTCAAACCTCGCGGCTGCCTGGATACCGCAAATTCCATCTTCTTTTCAGGATCACCGTCGCCTCATTTTTCGATGAAAAATTACCAGTTTTGTGGCACCGCCTCAAGTGAAAAATTGAGGATACGTCCTATGATCTTTCAGTGGCCTAATATCTCATCGACAACACGCTTAATCCTGGCAAAATGGGTCCCTTTCCAGTAGATCGTGTCACATGCGTTACAATATGAATATTGGTCATGAAACTCCCTGGCCTTTGGGGGGATCCTGTCAAAGACGCTCTCCTTTGAGACCCTGATAAGGGAGTTATTGCACGTAAGGCACCTTGTAAAAGGACTGACTGCCGCTCGTAATGAAAGAAAATCGATGATCCCCCGTATCTGTTCGATAGTCGTTCCGGGTCGTATGAAAATGCCGTGGGTGACGTCCCTCAATTTGAGCAACTTTCTGCTTCGGGTCAGGATCGTTCGTTTCTCTCTTTTGGATATCCGGACGATGTCGCGGGGAGAAAGCGTAGGATCGAAATAGACATCCAGACCCAGTGCCCGCATATATTTGACAATCTGACCTATATTGACGTCTGCAATGAACCGGGTTTCTCTGAGTGGAATCTCTCTCAGATGCGTCACATCCCGGATATCAAGGGATTCAAAAACCGGGTATACGCTGATCCTGTCCCCATCCTGTACGATATATCCGAAATTCACGGATTTTCCGTTCACCAGAATAAGGTCAACCTCTGTATGGGGCGGTCCCAGCGCCTCAATCATGTCCTTCACAGACTCCCTTCCTTTGAAGCCACATTTAAAATCTATTTTCCGGCGCTCCAACGGCAGGAAATCATTCAGCTCTTCATAAAAACGGAATGTCGCCTCGGACATGCTC
>CAZACO010000193.1:0-7221 GCA_964483185.1 uncultured Desulfobacteraceae bacterium | reverse complement strand
AGATACTTGAGGGAAAGACCATGGCATATGCCAACAATCTGGATCAAGCGACCCGGGATGCCCTGCATCTGGCCGAGACCTGGCAGAATCGGGCCAACGAGCTGTTGACCCGTGAGGAAAAGGCCCTGCAGAAAAACCTGGACCACTTTCTCAACAATCCCAGGGACAAGGTGGTCATGGCCGCACTGATCGATCAGAGTTTCCGTTCGGGAAACCCCGAGCGGGTGGCCGATCAGATAAACTTCCTGATGCACAAATACGGGGTGCCCGACTTCTTTTCCTCCAGCGACAAACTGCTGATGCGGATCTTTTTGGGGATCGGCCGCTATTTCCCCCATATCTCCGTGCCCCGTGTCATCGACAAGATGCGCGACGATTCGAGTCGATCGGTCATTCCTGCCGAGAAAAAGGTCCTCGAAGACCATCTGGAACTGCGCCGCAGGGAAGGCGTGATCATGAATATCAACCACCTGGGCGAGGCGGTCCTGGGTGAGGAGGAGGCCCTTACCCGTCTCCGTACCTATGTGGAGGACCTCAAACAACCCCACATAGAATACATCTCGGTCAAGATTTCAACCATCTATTCCCAGATATCCTCCCTGGCCTTCACACACACGGTTGATATTCTGGTCGATCGGCTCTCCCAGCTCCTGAGGGCGGCCAGGGACTATCAGTTCACCCGGGCCGACGGGACCCGTGTCCCCAAGTTCGTCAACCTGGACATGGAAGAGTACCGGGACCTCGAAATCACAGTGGCAGCCTTTATCCGGGCCTTGGACCAACCCGGGTTCACACATGTTTCCGCCGGCCTGGCCCTGCAGGCGTACCTGCCTGACTCGTACCGCATCCAGCAGGAGCTGACCGAGTGGGCCAAGGCCAGAGTGAACCGGGGCGGGGCCCCGATCAAGATCCGGATCGTCAAAGGGGCCAACCTGGAGATGGAAAAGGTGGAATCGGTTTTACGGAACTGGCCCCTTGCGCCTTATGACAATAAGTTGGATGTGGATGCCAATTTCAAACGGATGATCCGCTACGGCGTGCGACCGGAGAACATTCGGGCGGTCAACCTGGGCATCGGATCCCACAACCTTTTTGATCTGGCCTATTCTTATGGACTGGCCAGGAACAACCGGGTCCTGGAGCATTTTTCCGTGGAGATGCTCGAAGGGATGGCCGACCACGTCCGCCGGGCCATCCAGGAGACCTCCAAGGACCTGGTTCTGTACGCGCCGGTGGCCACCAGGGAGCAGTTTGTCAGCGCCATTGCGTATCTTATCCGGCGCCTGGACGAGAATACCGGCGAGGAGAATTTTCTCCGCCATGCCTGCCATCTCGAACCGGCTAGTCCGGCCTGGGATTACCTCAAGACCCAGTTCGTTTGCTCCCTGGACCATGAAGACCCGGTCGCGGGAAGGCCTTTCCGGACCCAGAACCGGACCACCGAGGATTTCCGGAAAAAGGTCAGCCCCTGTTGTGACGGCCGGTTCCGCAACGAACCCGACACAGACTGGTCCCTGGCCCCCAACCGGGTGTGGGCGGAGTCTATTCGCGAGAGGTGGATGAAAAAGCCCGGCCATACCCCTCTCAAGATTCCCATCGTGTTTTCAGGCCGCGAGGTCTTTTCCGGCCGGCAGACCCGGACCGTGATCGACCCGTCCCAGAGAGATCCGGAGAGCGGCGCGCATCAGGTGGTAGCCCTCTGCGCCCAGGCGGGCGAACAGGACCTGAAGGAGGCCGTGGCCACGGCGAAGGCCGATCCGGACGGGTGGCGGGGTTTGAGCCCCGCGCATCGCCGCGAGGCCTTGAAAAGAGTGGCCATGGAGATACGGCAGACCAGAGGCGACCTGATCGGTGCGGCCGCTGCCGAGGGAGGCAAGGTCTTTTACGAATCCGATCCGGAAGTCTCCGAGGCTGTGGACTTTCTGGAATACTATCCCCACTCGGTGCACGCCCTGGAGGAAATAAAGGGGATCACGTTCCAGGGTCGGGGCGTGGGACTGGTCCTGAGTCCGTGGAATTTTCCGATCGCCATCCCTTGCTGCGGCATCGCAGCCTCCCTGGCCGCAGGGAATACGGTCGTGTTGAAACCCGCCTCTCTGGCCGTCCTCACCGCCTGGGTCCTCTGTCAGTGCTTCTGGCGCGCGGGCATTGCAAAAAATACGCTCCAGTTCCTGCCCTGCCCGGGCGCCGCCGCCGGTGACATCCTGACGACCCACCCGGACGTGGATTATGTTATTCTGACCGGCGGCACCGAGACCGGCCTGAAAATTCAAAAGGGCCGGCCCGACGGCCTCTTGGCCGCCGAGACCGGGGGAAAGAACGCCACCATCGTCACGTCCATGTCTGACAGGGATCAGGCCATCAAGAATGTCATCCATTCCGCTTTCGGCCACTCGGGACAAAAGTGCTCGGCTACCAGCCTGCTCATCTTGGAAAAAGAGGTCTACGAGGACAAGAAGTTCAAACGTCAGCTTGTGGACGCGGCCAACAGCTTGCCTGTGGGCTCCCCGTGGGATTTCCACCACAAGACCGGCCCACTGATTCAGCCGCCTTCGGGAGATCTCAAGTGGTCACTCACTGAATTGGACGAGGGCGAAGCGTGGGTCCTTAAGCCGGAGATAAAAGAGGGTAACCCCCATCTCTGGACGCCGGGCATCAAATACGGGGTCCGGCCCGGATCACGTTCTCACATGACCGAATTCTTCGGGCCGGTCCTCAGTGTGCTTCCTGCCGAGGACCTTGATACCGCCATAGACATCGCGAACAGAACCGGGTATGGCCTGACATCAGCCCTGGAGAGTCTCGACCAGAGGGAACAGGATCGCTGGCAGAAGCGCATCAAGGCGGGCAACCTCTATATCAACCGCGGCACAACCGGCGCAGCGGTTCTGCGCCAGCCGTTCGGAGGCATGGGCAAATCGGCCTTAGGCGCGGGTATCAAGGTCGGCGGTCCCAACTACGTGGTCCAGTTCATGGCGTTCGAGGAAGCGGGTTTTCCGCAGGCCGGCCCCTTGAGCATGGGCAGTCGGCTGCTCTCGGTCATCCAGGAATGGGAGATCAAACTTCTCTGGGGCAGGTTGCAAGAATGGCGGACCGACCTGGAAAAGACCGTTGCCGCCGTCAGGAGCTATCTCTACTGGATGGATGAGGAGTTCTCCAGGGAAAAGGATTATTTCAGACTCCGCGGCCAGGACAATCTCTTTCGGTACCTCCCCTATGGCCGGGCCGTCATCCGGGTGCATGAACTGGACAGCCTCTTCGAGGTCCTGGCTCGTATGGCCGCGGCCCGAATCGCCGGGTGCAGAACCATCCTGAGCGTCCCGCCCCGGATCAGCTCTCATGCCGTGGCCTTCCTGAACACCACCGACGGCATCCGGTTTTTGGATGGGATAGTCCCCCAGAAACAAACCGACGAGGCGTTCATAAGGGCCATTCCACGGATGCCGCTGATCCGCTACGCCGCGGCCGACCGTGTGCCCGACTCTGTTTATGAGGCGGCGGCCGAAAAAGGCTCACACATCGCCCGCGACCCGGTGCTCATGGAAGGCCGGATAGAAATGATCCACTACTTCCACGAACAATCCCTTTGCAACTCCTATCACCGCTACGGCAACCTGGGCGAAAGGGCTTTCTTCGACCGGTGACAGAGTTTCTCCCATTTGTCGCGGCTACCCTTGATTTCCCCGAAGGCAATTCCATGAATTCCAAAAGGTCGGGAAAGACTTTTTGACGCAGTCTTTACCCTTGATTTGAAGGTTCGGGACCCGCAGGGCCACGACTGCCAGGCTCATGGCCAGGCGGTGATCATTATGAGGCGTTACGATGGTTCCTGAAAGAGGGGCCTCTCCATGGATAACGAGGCCGTCAGGAAGTTCTTTTATGCGGCCCCCGATGCGGCCCCATTCAAGGGCCAGGGCCCGCAGCCGATCGCTTTCCTTGTGCCTGAGGTGGGCCACGTTTCGGATGATCGTCCTTCCTTTGGCAAAGAGCGCGACTGCCGCCAGGGTGGGCACCATATCGGGTAGATCGCCCATATCCACCTCAATCCCTGTGAGGTCCCCGCCGTGAACGGTCACGCGATCCGATCCCTTTTCAATGGCACAGCCGATACTTTCTAAAATTTCAAGGAACCTGATATCGCCCTGCCGGGTCGTATGAGGATGGATATTATGGGTGGCAATCGTCCCGCCGGTTACGGCGGCAGCCGCCCAGAAATAGGATGCTGAAGAGGCATCTCCTTGCACGGTGAATTCTCGGCCCGTGTACTTCTGGCCTGAAGGGATTTTGAAACGATTATAATGATCACGCTCGACCCGGATTCCAAACTGATTCATCACATGGAGGGTCATATCCACGTACGGTTTTGAAACCGATTCTCCCGTGACCTCGACCTCGATCTCCGTATCTGCATAGGGGCCTGAGAGGAGGAGGGAAGAGAGAAACTGGCTGCTCTGATTCCCTTGCACCGAGACCCTGCCGCCCCGTATGCCGTTTGCCTTGATATGTACCGGGGGACATCCATCTTTTTCAACGCATGAAGCGTCCACACCCAAGCGGTTCAGGGCCTCGACTAAAGGGCCGACCGGCCTCTTTTGCATCCTCTTCGTGCCGGTCATAAAAAGTTCACCTCTGCAGAGGGCAACAACCGAAAGAAGAAGACGGAAAGACGTCCCTGAGTTTCCCAGATAGATCTCTTTTCTGATGGAGTCATGGTGAAAATGTCCCCGTCTCCCCTTGATTTCTAACTCGGTTCCATTTATGGAGATCTCCACCCCGATCTCTCGCAAGGCGTTGATGGTGTAGAGTGTGTCTTCGCATTCCAGAAAATCCTTGAGCACACTCCTCCCCTCTGCCAGGCCGGCGGCTATGATCGCCCGGTGGGTGATGCTCTTGGACCCTGGTATTCTTACCCTTGCATTCAGGCCGGATTGGCCTTTAGCTGTTTTCATAGTAGCTTCTCAAAAAATTCGGGTTTGCTCTACTATTTTCAATGCTGGAGTCAAGGGCCTGGGTGGTTCCTTATAAAGCTCGGGCGCCGTCAAAAAGGCATCAGCGACATATTTTCCATGCATAAAGGGATTCCCAGGCCCGGAGTCTTTGAACGTCTACTTTTCGTCCTGTTTTAATAGGACCTCCTGTACTGCCATGGTCATGACCGCTATCGGTGGCGCCATATGGGTCCACAACCTGAACTGTTCGGCCCCTTGATGGATAAACATGTCCATGCCGCTGATGGTGGTGCAGCCCCGCGCCTTTGCCATTTTAATGAGTCTGGTTTCAAGAGGGTTATAGATGATGTCCATCACCACCATTCCCTCCTTCAGGACCTGTTCAGGGACCGGACAACGGTCAAGATGAGGGTACATCCCCACAGGCGTTGTCTGAACAAGGATATCTCCTTTGGCAGCGTCAATATCATCCAGTGGGATAAATTTGCATCCAAGGGAGAGGGCAAGCTCCTCTCCCCGGTTACGGGAGCGGTTTACTATCGATAGGGTCACCTCTTTTTCTTTCAGGATAAACCCGATAGCCCGGGCTGCCCCGCCTGCGCCAATGATGATACATCTCATGCCCGGAAGCTTTGTCTGCTTTTCCAGGGCCTTTAAGGCGCCCAAGGCGTCGGTGTTGTATCCTTTTAACGTGCCGTTCATGTTTACGATGGTATTCACTGCACCAATCTGCCTTGCAAGGGGATCTATCTCGGTGAGACAGGGGATCACCTCTGTTTTGAAAGGGATTGTAATGCTCGCCCCCTTTATGCCAAGGGCCTTTACCCCTCTTATGCTCTCCTCAATGTCTTCCGCCTCAAAGGCGAGATAGACGGCGTTCAGGCCGATGGCGTTAAATGCGGCGTTGTGCAAGGTCGGGCTGAGAGAATGTCTGACCGGGTTCCCTATCACCCCGTAAATAGCGGTGTGCTGATCATATTTCATGGTGAGAGCATCTCCAATATCTTCTTCATATCCGGGGCAGGGATCTGTCCTGAAGCAGATTCCTCTCCTTTCTCGAGAGATGCAAAGGTCATGTACCCACCCATGAGAGGGGAGGCGATGCGGCTGATCTTGCCCAAGGGCCCCATACAAAACGCTATAATCTCTGTACCGATGGCCTGGGCACGGGGGATGAGTTCAAGGAGCCTCAGGTTGTCTTCCCGGCTTCTGGCATGTGTAACAATCTTAACCACGTCAGCTCCTGTGGCAGTCATGTTTTTGAAGACACCCTCCAACTTCTCCCGGGAGGGTGTAGTGTTTCGCAGATGAAGAGACACGACTATTTTAGAGGATCCCCTGTTTTGAAAGATCCTTTGTCTATGTTCCAGTGGGGTCTTGAACTCTACATCCACGTAATCCGCGCCCGCTCCCATGGCGTCCGATAGATGGCGCATCCTTGTTCTATAACCGGCAGATCCTCTCCCTCCCTCCCTCTTGGAGCGGTAGGTCACAAGGACCGGTTTTGTTGCCGATCGAATGAGCTTTTTCAGATCAAATTCCTCCATGAGATCCAGACGTATCTCTACCATATCGGCCAAGGGTTCGGCCTTGGCCATCTTTTTAATGGCGCCATCGGTATTTTTTGCCATAATCGGAATGCAGATCATCATGTTACACCCATTATTCTATATTATGTCGCAGTCTATTGAGAAACTTCTGCATCTCTTCATAGTCCCTCCCTCTGATGATGTGGGTCAGATATGCCAGTCTCGAATTGATGTCCTCGATCTGTTTAACCGTATGGGGGTTGAACAGGATCTCGGCCAGAAGGTGATCATCTTCAGAAAAGAGCCCCTTTGCAATATCAAGATGTCTTCTGAAGGTGGTACCCGGGGCCTCTTGTTTTTTCATGCTGGCCGCGAACACCATGGATGAGGCAAAGGGGATTGACAGGGAGTAGGCGATGGTCTGGTCATGTTCTTCAAACGTATACTCGTAGACATTAAGTTCAAGTCCCTTGTAGAAATCGTGAAAAAAGGCCTTTCCTTCCTCGTCGGACTCTTTGATAATGATGGCATTCTCATTACTGAGATCCCTGATGTTGGCGAAGGTGGGCCCGAACATGGGATGAGTGGATACGAATCTCTTTCCCAGGCTATCGTACAATTCATTTATCCCGGTTTTTACCGAGGCAATGTCTGAAATGATGCACGCACCAGGCAGGTAGGGAAGAACGTCTTCAAAGGCCTCGTGGATATTGGCAATGCTTACCGCGTTAATTACAAGCTCA
>CAZACO010000192.1:1792-7233 GCA_964483185.1 uncultured Desulfobacteraceae bacterium | reverse complement strand
AATGACCCCTGGGATGCGTCGCTGTATGATATGCTCCTGCCCACGGACAAGATGAGCGTGGATGATATCATAGGCCGTATTCATGAGGTCACGAAAAAAGAGGTGATCAGGGACACCCCTCGATCAAAAAAGGCGGTGGAGGATTTTCTTCTTTCGGCCAGGGTGGAGGTAAGCCTGGTCAAGGAAGGGCATAACGTCGGCGTGGAAGGAAAGGACGGCGCTATCACCTTGACGATCAACAAACACGTTCTCATGTTGAGCCGCCTTGAAGAGGAACTCATCCATATCGCAAGTCAGGTGCCGGGGGTGAAGAGCGTGAAAACGAAGGTAGGAAAAGGCTTCTATCAGACGGACATATACCGGAAACATGATTTCGAGATACCATCGAAAGTCCTGCTTGTGGATGACGAACGCGAGTTTGTAGAGACTCTGTCCGAGCGGCTGCTGATGCGGGATATGGGTTCGGCTGTGGCCTATGACGGGGAATCCGCCCTGGAATTGATCGAGGCGGATGAGCCTGAGGTGATGATCCTGGATCTCAGGATGCCCGGTATTGATGGCATCGAGGTTTTGAGAAGGGTCAAACAGACGAATCCCGACATTGAAGTTATCATCCTCACGGGCCATGGATCCGAGGCCGACAGGGAAACCTGCATGAGTCTGGGGGCGTTCGCGTATCTCCGGAAACCCGTCGATATTGAGAAACTGAGCGCAACAATCAAGAGCGCTAACGAGAAAATCAGCCGCAGGAATTCTGCTGAGAGGCTCGAACCCTCGAAGGGGTAGCCCTCGACTCCAGGGATCTATACAGGGTTCGTTGGGTAATCATCAGGGCGTAACCATTCGCCTTTTGGGTCAGCTATGAAGTTTTGGAGAAAAATAAGGCCCTCTTTCTGGGACAAACGGGAGATCGCCCCCGGCACCTCCACGTATCAGTTTACCTACCGTCGCATCTGGAAACTGGCTGTTTTGCTGACAGGCGGGGTTGCACTGATTCCCCTGATCTTCATTACCGAGGTGAATTATGAGGCCATGCGACACGCGATCGAATCCGAAATGCTCTTTCGCACGACCCGGGTTGTCTCCAATACGAGGCGCGTCGTATCCTTTTTCCTCACTGAACGGAAATCCGCCCTGGATTTTATCGTTCACGACAACAGCTTTCAAAGCCTCAATAACAAAGAAAGGCTTTCGGGAATCCTGGAAAACCTGAAGAGAAGTTTTGGCGGGGGATTCGTCGATATCGGGGTGGTCGATGCTTCCGGATATCAGAAAAACTATATCGGTCCATACAGGCTTGAAGGAAAAGATTACAGCCGGCAGGAATGGTTCAAACAGGTCTTGGAATCCGGAATGTATATCAGTGACGTGTTTTTAGGATATCGGAAAGTGCCTCACCTGGTCATTGCGGTCAAAGGGACCAGCGAAAATGGTTCTTTTTATGTCCTTCGTGCTTCCTTGGGCATCGCCCCTTTTGAAAACCTGCTTTCCAATCTGGAACTGGGCGGCATGGGCGATGCATTCATGATCAACCATGAGGGAGTTCTCCAGACACCGTCCCGGTATCATGGAGGCGTCCTCCAAAAACTGTCATTGTCTGTTCCTGAAGAGTCCCCGAAGACCGAGGTGTTGGAGGAAAGGAACCGATCCGGAGAGGATCTTCTCATCGGATACAGATACATTGACGAAACACCGTTCATCCTGATGATCGTGAAAAAGAAAAGGGAGTGCATGAAGCCCTGGTTCAGGACCGGCCTGAAACTTATTGCCTTTCTGTTGGTGAGTATCACCGTTATTTTGACGGTTATTCTGGGTACCGCCACCTACATGGTAAAGAAAATACAGATCGCTGATGACAAACGAAGCGCCAGTCTCCATCAAGTGGAGTATGCGAACAAAATGGCCTCCATCGGTCGGTTGGCGGCGAGTGTAGCCCACGAGATCAATAACCCTCTGGCCATTATCAATGAAAAGGCAGGTTTGATTAAAGATCTTTTCACGTTCAGGGGGGCATACGCCAAAGACCTTAAACTGATCGGTCTTGTGGATTCGATCCTCGGTTCTGTGAAGAGGGCCGGGACCATTACCCGGAGGCTTTTGAATTTTTCTCGAAACCTGCAGGCCAGCATTGAGTCGATCAATCTTAAAGAAGCCATTCTGGAAGTGCTCGGTTTCATGGGCAAAGAGGCTGAGCTGAGGACCATTGAGGTCAGCATGGACGTGGCGGAAGATATCCCCATCCTTGAAACCGACAGGGGAAAACTTCAACAGATCCTTCTGAATATCATCAATAACGCCTTTGCAGCATTGAACGACGGGGGCCACCTGGCTATCAAGGCAGACCGGGAAGACAAGGATCATGTTTCCGTAACCATCACCGATGACGGCTGTGGGATTTCAAAGGAGGACCTGAAGCGCATATATGAGCCTTTTTTTTCAACCAAGACAGGCCAGGGAGGAACCGGGCTCGGCCTCTCCATTACATACGGTCTTGTTCAAGAGATCGGGGGAAGGATTCATGTGGAAAGCGCGTTAGGCAAGGGAACCAGCTTCACGATATCCATCCCCATTCGGTCGGAGAAGAATGAAAAATGAAAGCAATAAAGGTATTGTTAGTTGACGACGAAGAGGAATTGGTCTCCACCATGGCAGAGCGATTGTCCCTACGGGGCATTGATGCCGACTGGTCCACCAGCGCAGAAGATGCCTTGAGGCGATTGGAGACCTGTCGATATGATATTGCTGTATTAGACGTAAAAATTCCCAGAATTAACGGGATAGAACTGAAGAAACAGATGGAGCGGAAATGCTCTCATACAAAATTCATCTTCTTGACCGGGCATGGCTCTGACGCGGATTTCAGGGCGGGTTCTGCCGAAGCAGGGCCTGAATTCTACCTAGTGAAGCCGGTCAATATTGAGGATCTTATTCAGAAGATGGACGAATTAATAGAGACGTAAGGAGGATGGGTATGGACTATTGTGGCATTCTTGGGGAGACAGGGCTTCAGTTTTTTGGAAAAGTGACCGCTTCCATTTCCCACGAGATCAGGAACGTCCTCGCCGTTCTTAACGAAAATGCGGGACTCTTGGAAGATTTCGTCCTGATGGCAGAGAAAGGGGCACCGATTAATCATGAACGGCTCAAGACCTTGGCCCGATCCATGGGGAAGCAGATCCACCGGGCGGATGGGATTGTCGAAAATATGAACCGATTCGCCCACGGGGCGGACGAAAGGGTTAAAAGCGTTGATTTAAATGAGATCGTTGGCCTTTTGGTTGCGCTCTCGGCCAGGTTCGCTGACATGCGAGGAGTAAAATTGGATCCTGTCTGTGGGGAAGAGCGGATCCTGATTACAACAAATCCCTTTTTTCTGGAAAATCTGCTCTGGTATTTCCTGGATTTTTCCATGGAAGCGGTAGGAAAAGCGAAAACCCTGAGAATCGTCAGCGAGATGCGTGAAACGGGGATTCGGGTCCGATTTACAGGGCTCGAAAATCTTGGAGAAACGGGCAGAAACGGATTTCCGTCAGAACGGGAAAAGGCCCTGCTTGAATCACTCGAGGCCGGCGTCTCCTTTGATCCAGAGGCTGGAGAAATTGCCATTACTCTACCTGCAAAAATACGTCCCGCCTAGAGCGGGATTCAAATGGGGGAGTCGTACACTATTTCATAAGGAGGGCTCAAAATGAAAACACGGGTATTGTTAGTCGACGATGAAGAGGAATTCGTCCAGGCTTTGGCCGAGCGGTTGTCTATTCGTGATTACGATGTCACCACGTCCTTGAACGGTGAAGATGCCGTTGAAAAGCTGAGACATTACAACTTTGATGTCGTCATCCTGGATGTCCGGATGCCGGGCATGGACGGGACCGAGGTCCTGCACGAAATGAAGAGAATAAAACCTCTGACAGAAGTTATTATGTTGACGGGACATGCCACCGTGGAATCCGCCATCGAAGGGATGAAGCAGGGCGCCTATGACTACCTCTTGAAACCGTGCGAAACTGAAGATCTGGTCACCAAGATCAACAAGGCTTATGAAAAAAAGGTCGAACACGAAGGACGAATACGGGACGCTAAAGTGAAGGAAATCATATCTTCACCCCGAGCCGCTTTGAGAGGGGATTGATGATGTGGCGGTCCCTCGGGCCCGGATGTCATAGCCATGGCGTATCTCGGTGAGAAGGGGAATGAGGATATCATGCCCAATGCAGGAGGCAATGCAATGTTCCATGCCGAATTGGACGAGATGACGGGTGATCGCGCGCTTGAAAAACTGCTGGATGGAAACAGAAGGTATGTAACTTTTAAACAGGAACACCCGAATCAAACGCCCGAACGTAGGGCGGAATTGAAGGATGGACAGAATCCATTTGCTGTTATTCTGGGTTGTTCTGACTCTCGGGTGCCCCCTGAGGTTATCTTTGACCAGGGACTGGGTGATCTTTTTGTTGTGCGCGTGGCAGGAAACGTCGTGGGCAATATGGCCCTGGGAAGCATTGAATATGCCGTATCCCATCTGAGAACCCCTTTGATTGTGGTCCTGGCTCATTCCGACTGTGGGGCGGTGACCGCCACCGTATCAGGGCATGATGAGCTACCCGGTCAGTTGGGTTATTTGACGGCCGCCATTCAACCGGCCGTGGACCTTGTAGGTGAGCAGCCCGGTGACAGAGTGAACAGGGCCTCAAAAGCCAATGCAGAAATGATCGCGGAGCGACTCAGAAATTCAAAACCGGTCCTTTTTGATGCTGTCCAAGCCGGTGAATCGCTGATTGCTGCGGCCTATTATGATTTACATAGCGGGCATGTTGAAATTCTTTCTCAATAGGTGCTGACAAGGGGCAAAACGGCAGTGAACGTACCGGAACAGAAGTCATTCCAATCGACATCAAAGTGTAACTTGGGAAGGATGCCTTAGCATAAGGTTCTTGTGATGCAGCGCTTAATTGTTTGGACAAAAGCAGATAACATGAAACATGTCGTCATTCTTTCCTTTTTGTTCGTCCTCCTTTCGGGCGCAGCACCTAAGGCCGTTACCGTTAACATTCATGATTTGATCGGTTCTCCGGAAAAATACGAAGGTGAAGCCGTTGTCCTCGAAAAAACATTATTGGAGAGACACATTGTCCGAAATAGGCATTTTGGATTCTATTGCCTTGATGTGGAAAGCGAAGGCAAACATATCCCTGGGTACCTATACCGCAGCCAGCTGAATTTCGTCATATTTTCAGAGGAATTAGAGAAGAAACTGGCCGCGAATCTCGAAAAAGGGAAAATGGCGTCTCGAGGCCCTGACTATGAGTTGATGGATCATGTGTCTCATAAAAGAGCCGCTCTGGTTAGACTGACCTGTACCATCGAGAGGTTTCGAGAGTATTGGGTTGCCCATGTTACAAGGATTGAGTTCTACGGCAATAAGGGAGCGGTAATAGAGA
>CAZACO010000192.1:0-1692 GCA_964483185.1 uncultured Desulfobacteraceae bacterium | reverse complement strand
GAATTACGCCTGTTCATCCGGAGCCTCTATCCAGTGGGGTTTCCTCAACCCATAGATCGCAAAAGCGGCCCCGCACATGACCAGGATGCCGAGGATCAGAAATGATTCATAGAACAGGAGGCTTCCCGTTTTCAGTTGAGACGGGGGAAAAAATCCGATGAACAGGGTAAACAGCCCTCCCACCAACCCCAATGTCACCGCCAGCCATATGCCGAAATTGCCCCAGGGTATCCGGTAGGGGCGATGGATTTCCGGCCGCTTGTACCGCAGCACGAGAGCTGAGACAAACATGAGCAGGTACATGATCAGATAGAGCTGGGCCGTGAGGGCGGTGAGAATCCAGTAGGCGCTGCTTACCGTGGGCATCAAAAGGAAGACGAAAACGAGGCCTGTCACAACCAGGGCCTGGAGGAACAGGATGTTCACGGGCACGTCGCCGTGGATCTTACGTTGAAGAACGGGCGGCAACAGGCCGTGTCGGGCCGACACGAGCAATCCCTTGCTGGGACCGATAATCCAGGCGGCGACTTCCCCTAATGAACCTACCACAATGAGCAAGGCCACAGTGGGCACGAGCCAGTCCAGATGATGGGCAGCAAAAAACGTGTCAAAGGCCTCCATGAGCCCGGCAACCAGGCTGATTTCTTTCTGGGGTACCACAAAAGCAATGGCCAGGGCGCCCAGTATGATGGCGGCAATGGAAACAAACACTGAGAGGAAAATCGCCTTTGGAAAAGAGCGCTTGGGGTTCTTTACCTGCGAGGCATGGGCTGCCGAGACCTCGATTCCGGAAACGATGACCAGGGCGCCCGCCAGGAACACAAAACTGTCCATGTGGGTGAAATCCGGAATGAGGGAATCCAGGGAAAAATGGATCTGGGACCCATCTCCGGCCAGAATCCATCTGAATCCCAGGAAAACGATCAGGCCTGTGGTGATCAGGGTGCTGGCCACCCCCAGCGTGCTGATCCAGGCAGAGGTCTTCATGCCGTGCAGATTGGCAAAGGTACCGCCCCAGTAAACCACCAGCACCACCACCAGGGTATAGACCTTATTGCTGGCCAACTCCGGTGAAAAGGCATACGCCAGGGTGGCTGCTACAAAGGAGAGCACCGTGGGAAACCAGATAACGTTCTCGCTCCACTGCAGCCAGATGGCCAGAAACGCCCACCGCTTCCCCAAGGCCTCGTTGACCCAGATATAGACGCCCCCGTCTCCCTTGGGCGGCCACGTGGAAGACAGCTCCGCGGTGACAAGGGAGATGGGAATGAGAAAAAAGACAGCGGAAATGGCCATGAAAGATATGGCGCGGAACCCCTCTTCCGCCATGAGAGGAAGCCCCCTGACGCTGTAAATGATCGCCAGGTTGATCATGGCCAGTGACACCCAACCGATAGCCCCCTTGCCGGAGGTGCCCGACCTCCGGCGATCCCTTCGGCCTGAAACGTGTTGCGACCCTTTGTTCGCTGGTTTTGCCATAATTACCCTCTACGCGTCCATGCCTGTAAATACGTGCTGGAATTGTAACTTCTCAAAAAATCAGGGTCCTTGCCGGAGTCTTTGAGAGCCCCCGAACATCTTATAACTGATTGATAGGAAAGACTTTTCAGGCGAAGATATTGGCAGTTTCGGCCTTTGGTGTCAAGGCAAATTCAATTCCCTCAATTCCCATTTGACTTTTTTGAAAATTTG